>JANLZV010000315.1:0-19089 GCA_031366425.1 Pyrinomonadaceae bacterium
CGAAGTTTTTGTGGGCCACGGGGTGATGTTTACCAACGATCTTTTCCCCAGTGCCGTGAATGACGACGGGACGTTGCAAACTGAGGCCGACTGGAGCGTAGTTGCCACGCGCGTGAAACGCCGGGCTTCAATCGGGAGTAACGCGACGATTATGGCCGGCGTGACGGTGGGCGAGTTTGCTTTAGTCGGCGCCGGAGCGGTGGTCACTACTGACGTGAGCGATTTTGCGATCGTCGCGGGCGTGCCGGCGCGCGTAGTCGGCGATGTGCGGAAACGTCGAAAGCAAAAACAGCCAGGTTAGTTTCGTTCTTGCGAAACGGTGTACTCAGGACTCAAACCAATGATCAAAGTCGGAGTTATCGGCTACGGATACTGGGGCCCAAATCTGGTTCGCAACTTCATGGAAGCTGCGGGCTCAACGGTCGTCGCCGTCTGCGACCTGCGCAGCGAAAGATTGGCAATCCTGCAGAGTCGTTATCCGACCATCAAAACGACTAGCCGTTGTGAAGAATTGTTTGCGGATCCGTCGATCGACGCCATCGTAGTTGCGACGCCGGTGTCTTCGCACTTTGAACTCGGCATGTCGGCTCTCAAAGCAGGCAAGCATGTGTTGATTGAAAAACCGCTGGCTGCAAATTCCGCGCAAGCCGTCGAGCTGATTGCTGAAGCAGCCGCTCGCCAACGTGTGTTGATGGTCGATCACACTTTCGTTTATACGAGTGCCGTGCGGAAAATCCGCGAGCTGATCACCGCTAATGCCCTCGGCGATATTTATTATTACGACGCGGTGCGCGTAAATCTTGGGCTCTTCCAACACGACGTCAACGTCATTTGGGATCTGGCTATTCACGATCTTTCGATCATGGACTACGTTTTGCCAACCAAGGCGACTGCAGTCTCCGCGACCGGCATTAGCCACATCCCCGGTCAACCGGAAAACGTAGCGTACATCACTCTTTTTTTCGCGAACCCACAGATTGCCCACGTGCATGTCAACTGGCTCACCCCCGTCAAGGTTAGGCACACGTTGATCGGCGGCAGTGAAAAAATGATCCTTTATGATGATCTGGAGCCCAGTGAAAAAGTGAAGATATACGACAAGGGCGTGACGGTGTCGCACAGTCCGGAAGCCGTCTACGAAATGTTGGTGAGCTATCGCTCCGGCGACATGTGGGCGCCACGACTCGACGCGACTGAGGCGTTGCAAACGGAAGCGCTCCACTTTATCGATTGCATTGAAAACAACAAGCGGCCGGAAACGGACGGGCACGCTGGCTTAAGACTTGTGCGGATAGTGGAAGCAGCGGAAAAATCTCTGCGCGCGCGGGGTCAACTCGTCGAAATTGATTCTCTCGAAACTGAAGCCGGCGAATTGGTTGAGCTGAGCACGACAAACTAATCATGATTCCCTTAGTAGATCTAAAAAAGCAATACGAAAGCATTAGCGAAGAGGTTAATGCTGCCATCAAGGATGTAGTCGAGAGTTGTCAATTTATTCTAGGCCCTCGCGTCGAAGCTTTTGAAGAGGACTTTGCAAACTATTGCCAGGCGCGTTTTGCCCTCGGAGTAAATTCCGGGACGAGCGCTTTGCATCTGGCGTTGTTAGCGGCCGGAGTTGGACCAGGCGACGAGGTTATTTCGGTGAGCTACACCTTCGTGGCGACCACTGCCGCGATCCTGTATACCGGAGCGAAGCCGGTTTTCGTCGATATCGACCCGCTTACTTGCAACATCGATCCGGCAAAGATCGAGGCTGCCATTACCGCACGCACCAAAGTGATCATGCCGGTGCATCTTTACGGTACTTGCGCCGACATGGATCCGATTCTTGAAATCGCGCGGCGACACAAATTGATCGTGCTTGAAGACGCCGCCCAGGCCCACGGCGCGGAATACAAGGGACGACGCGCGGGCAGCATGGGCGACCTCGCCTGCTTTAGTTTTTATCCCGGAAAAAATCTTGGAGCTTACGGCGAAGCCGGAGCTGTAGTGACCAACAACGAAGAGTTTGTGGAGCCGCTCAAGCAATGGCGCGATCAGGGCCAGAGCGCGAAGTATCTGCATGAGCGAGTGGGGTATAACTATCGGATGGAAGCGATCCAGGGTGCGGTGTTGGGAGTAAAGTTAAGGCACCTGGACGATTGGACCGCAGCGCGGAGACGCCACGCGGCGTTGTATACAAGTGAGCTAGCCGGCTCAGGTTTGCGTCTGCTGGCTGAACCCGATGATTGCAAGTCGGTTTATCACATTTTCCCGCTCTTCAGCGCTCAGCGCGACGAGCTGCGCGATTATCTCCACGCGAAGGAAATCAGCACCGGGGTTCATTATCCGATTCCCGTCCACATCCAACAGGGCTTCAGTAATCTCGGATACGCGGAGGGCGATCTGCCGCAAACTGAGAGCGTTTGTCGCGAAGTGCTCTCGCTGCCCATGTATCCCGAACTAACCAGCGAGACGGTCACACAGATTGCTGAGACGGTGCGGCAATTTCACGAGCAGCCGGTTGCGGCCCACCCCTAGCCGATAGCGTTTCTTGCTACATGCGAATCTGGATCGATCTGGCAAACTCCCCGCACGTGCCATTTTTTCGTCCGCTCGCAAATGACTTCGTTCGCCGTGGTCACCAAGTGGTGTTTACTGCGCGCGAGTTTGCCGAAACAGTTCCATTGGCGTTAGCCGCCGGGTTCTCACCCGAGGTAATTGGCGGACACGGCGGTATCAAACTTTCGGGGAAAGCCGGAAACCTCGTGCAACGCGGACTTGCTCTGGCGCGTTGGGCGCGCGGGCGTGAACTTGATCTCGCGCTCAGCCATAACTCCTATTCACAAATCCTGGCGGCGCGCGTCCTCTCGCTGAAAACAGTGACGCTGATGGATTACGAGCATCAACCCGCGAACCATTTAGCTTTTCGGTTCGCTTCGCGGGTGATTGTGCCCCGAGCTTTTCCCGAATCGGCTTTGGTCCGTTTCGGCGCGTCGCTCGTTAAGGTGAGACGCTACGACGGCATCAAGGAAGATGTTTACCTTGCCGGTTTTCAAGTCGATCCGAATTTTGCAGACGAATTGCGGGCCCTGGGAATTGCCGCGGACGACATCCTCGTGACCGTGCGTCCGCCAGCCAGCGAAGCGCTCTATCATCGTTTCGAGAACGAATTGTTTGATCAACTGCTCGATCGGTTGACATCGATCGAGGCGGTGAAGGTTGTGCTGTTGCCGAGAAATGAAGCGCAGCGAAAAGTCTACGAGGCCCGTGCGAATAACAAGCTGCTGCTGCCTACTTCGGCGCTCGATGGCGCGAATCTGATCGCACAAAGTGATTTGGTAGTCAGCGCGGGCGGCACTATGAACCGCGAAGCCGCAGCGATTGGTGTCCCGGCGGCGTCGGTCTACCGCGGTGAGTGGGCGGCGATTGACGAAGAACTGGTAAACGAAGGCAGGCTCCGCCGTCTTTCAACCTCGCTGGACATCCAGGATTTGCCGATCCAAAAAAAACCTGCCGCGAGTGCCAGAAACGCGACTCGAGTCGCAGCCCAGGTTGCCGATCTGATACTCGAGGCGTGAACTTTTGCTATCCTACGGCCTGACCTGAAGCTTAGACACCTGGCACACCTGATAATTGTGAGAGCCGAACAGATCAAGAATCCGTTGACGGGGCCGAGTATCGTGCGCGCACCTTCGCGCGCGCCTCAGTGGGTCATCCCGACGATCAAGACCTTGTTGGTAGCTGCGGATGCGTTCATTGCCGCGCTGTCGTTCGTTGCTGCTTTTTCGTTTCGGCAGGGTGGAGCAATCTTACAATCCGATTCAGCCAACTTCACCTGGAGTGCGAGGTTTGCACCCTATGGAGCGCTCGTGTTGTTCGTGGTGATTATTCGCGTGCTCGCTTTGCGTTACTACGATTTATATCGTTTGCGAGGCGAGTTTTCCTTTCTTGACGATGGGATTCGCCTTTTCAAGTCAACCGCAATTGGTTCGCTGCTAATCGTGGCAGCGGCATTTCTATATCGCGGAGGTTTCTACTATCGCGCGTTTTCATATTCTCGCAGCGTCTTCATTCTGGATTTTGTAATCGCGTTGGCGAGTTTCTGGTCCGTCCGCCTCATCGTTCGCAGCACCCAAACGTTTTTTAGATCGCGTGGCATCAATTTGATTCCGACCCTTGTGGTTGGGCGCGGGCCCGAGGCAGCATTCTGCATCAAGGAAATGCGCGAGCGGCCGTCGCTCGGATATCGCGTGATCGGGGCGGTTGACAGCGGCTCCGGCAACCATGGCGATAATGAAACCTACGAGGGTGTTCCGGTTGTCAGTGATCTTGCAAAACTGCCTGAAACGATTCGGGAGTCAGGCGCGAATGAAGTAATCATTGCGGATGCCAACGTGGATCGAGATGCGCTGTTCGACGTGATGATGCGTTGCGGCCGGAGGCGCGGGGTTGAGTTTCGCATCGCACCCAGCCTGTTCAATTGTTTGCCGAGCAAGACTGAGGTCGATCAGATCGGTGCTTTGCCGATGATCAGACTTTTTCGCGAACCTCTTTCCGATTTTGCCCGCGGCACTAAACGGATTTCCGATATTCTCATCGCATCGTTAACGCTCGCGCTGTTGTCACCCTTTTGGTTGCTGATCGCTTTGCTGATCAAGTTTGATTCGAAAGGGCCGGTGCTTTACCGGCAGGAACGCGTGGGAATGGACGGGCGAATTTTTGTGATTTACAAATTTCGCACGATGCGCATGGGCGCCGATAGCGAGATTCACCGCGAATACCAGCGGAAGTTTATTGCCGGCCACGCTGAAGCGAATGTCGGCGACGCGCAGAAGCCCGCCTACAAACTGCGCGACGATCCGCGTACGACGCGGGTGGGTCGTGTCCTGCGCCGTTTGAGTCTTGATGAAGTTCCGCAGCTTTTTAACGTATTGCGCGGAGACATGAGCGTCGTTGGTCCACGCCCCCCGATACCCTACGAGGTTGAAGCTTATGAGTTGCGGCATCGCAAACGGCTGGACATGAAGCCGGGCCTGACCGGACTGTGGCAGGTTTCGGGGCGAAACCGTTTGCCGTTTGAAGAAATGGTCAAGCTTGATCTCTTCTACATCGAAAACTGGTCTTTGTTGTTTGACGTGAAAATTATTCTGCGAACAGTCCTGGCGATCCTCCGCAGCGACGGCTATTAACGACCTCTCAATGAAGTTTCGCCAACACAAGTTCCAGCAGCAAAATTTTCTTAATCCCTCGGTAAAGTGGTTCGATTTCGCAGTTTTCAGTTAACGCGTGTGAGTCTGCACAAGGCCCGGCGCCCGTCGAGATTGAAGGAATACCGGCGAGCAAGGCGGCGCTGGAATTGTTTGAGCCGGTGGCCGTGATTGGGGGGTCAAATCCCATCGCGCGATGGACTGCCTCCGCCAGTTTAACCAGCTGCGAGTCTCGATGACCGGGAATCACGGCCGCAGGTGACGTCGAGATCACTTCGGTCCTCACCGTCATCCCGGCGCGTCCGGCTTCGTCTTGGATCACCGCCGCAATTTTCATTTCGAGATCGGCGACGACCTCATTGTTGGTCGATCGCAGATCGACGGTAAACCACGCATCTGAGGCTTTCGCGTTTACGACTTCGGCGCCGCCAAGCATTCCGATGTTTAAATTGGAGGGCGGTGACGACGGAACTTTCAGTTCATAAATTCGCGAGATCGCGCGGGCGAGCGGGAGACTCGCGGAGTAAGGCGGCGTCCGCGAACGAGTGTGCCCGCCTGGGCCAATGAAATGGTGACGGTACCAGTTGATGCTGATACCTGCGTAGGTGAATCCTTCGTATCCGCCATCGAGCGCCACGTAATAGTCGACCTTCCCCTTGTTCTCTTTAACAAAGTGTTCGGCGCCATTCATGTTCGTTTCCTCTTGAGTTGTGAAAACGAAAACGAGATCGCCTTTGGTCTTGATGTCGGCAGCATCGAGCGCGCGAATCGTTGCCAGCAACGCTTCAATGTTGCGCGTGTCGTCTCCGATTCCGGGTGCGTAAACGCGTCCCTGTCGAACGGTCGCCTTGATTTTTAGGCCTGGTTGAAAGACTGTGTCGAGGTGCGCGTCAAAGACTACAACCGGACCACCACCCGTCCCTTTGCGAACTGCGATAAGATTGCCGGCTGAGTCGAAATGAATGTTTTGAAGTTTGTAGCTGCGCAGGAGTTTTTCAATGACTTTGGCGCGTTCCTGCTCAGCTCCGGAGGGCGCATTCACTTCCGTGATCGCAATCCACTCGCGCAAAATCCCCTGACGGTTCCTGGCGATGTAGTCGCTCGCCGCCTTCGCCCTGGGATCGTCCTGAATGCCTTTGACATAACTGTTAAGGTCGGGGAGTGTTTGTCCACGAAGGGTCCAGCACGGGCAAATCAGAAAGAGTCCCATCAGGAACAAACGATAGTTAAGGGATCTGGGCATGGCATATCCTCTTCGATCGAATATATTTGAATCTGAAATGACATTCTAGAGTTTAATCTGACGGTAATGAAGCTCGAAAATGAACTTGCCGCAGGCGAATTGGTCGGAAGCAACTCATTGAACTCATCCAAGAGGAAGAACGCGTGAGCCTGGCAGCGAAAACTGAAATCCAAAGCGTTGGGCCCAAATTGGTGGACGCCGCGATCGTCGTTTGCCTTTTTCTTCTTGCGGTGTTTGCGCCGCACTCGATAGCCGTCACGCAGACTGCGTGGCTCCTGGGAATGACATTCTGGCTGGTTCGTTTCGTTTTTCGTCCTCGGCCAAGGCTTTTCAAGACGCCGGTGGACCACTTGCTGCTGGGCTTCTTCATCCTTTCAGGTCTCTCTGCGTTTCTCTCTTACGAGCCCCTCGTGTCAATCGGGAAGTTGCGAGCCGCTAGCTTATTCACGATCGTTTATTTATTCGCGGAAAACGTTTCATCGCTTCGGTTGGCGCGTCTGTTGATTATCACCCTGGTGTGCTCGTGCATGCTGAATGTTCTTTACACGGGCGGTGAGCGCGTGGTTGGGCGTGGAGTAAAAGTCGCCGGGGTTTCCGAACAAAGTGCACTCTATTTGGCGGGAGTGAGAGACGGAGATACGTTGCTGGCCGTTGATGGTCAAAGAGTGTCGGACCCGCAGGAGCTGGCGGACGCCCTCTCAGAGTCAGGGAACGAACCGGCAGTCATTCAGGTCTACCGGCATGAGTTAGTTCCGATCTTCAAAGTGCCAAGAGGCGACTTGAGCTCTGGGGCTACGGCGTTAGAGCAGCTGGGTGTTGGTAGCTGGTCCAGAGGACGCGATTGGAGGGCGACCGGATTCTACGGGCAATTTGTTACGTATGCGGAGGTCTTGCAACTAATCATTGCGCTGGCGCTGGGACTCTTTGTGAATCTGCCAATCAAGCGGAGTTGGCTGGGGATTCTAATTCTGGTGGGTATCGGCGGACTTGGTTTTTGTTTGCTGCTGACTGTCACGCGAGCTTCATGGTTGGGTTGCCTGGTCTCAAGCGCGGTCATTCTACTTTTGAGTGTGCGCAGACGTTCAATGGTTATCCTCGGTGTCCTGGCGATTCCGCTCGTCTTGGCTGGTCTGTTGGTCCTACAGCAGAAACGCAATGTCGCATTCATCGATCAAACAGACCAGTCCACCACTTGGCGTACGACAGTTTGGCGTGAAGGATTTCGATTGCTGGTCAGCAATCCTCGCCACCTCGCTGTAGGCATTGGGATGGACTCAATCAAGCGTCACTGGCGCGAGTGGGGGATGTTTGATCATGGCCGCATACCGTGGGGCCACATGCACTCAGATCTGCTGCAAATTGGATTGGAACGCGGACTACCGGCCTTGGCCCTCTGGCTGGCCTTTCTTGCCGTGTATGCCAGGACGCTCTGGCGATCGATTAAGAGTAAAACCAAGCGCCACTGGGTCGAACATGGGTTCCTAATCGGAGCACTTGGTGGTTTGGCAGGTTTCTTGAGTTCGGGCTTGGTTCATTACAACTGGGGTGACTCAGAAGTAATTATGGTTTTCTACCTCATCATGGGACTGGCTTTGGTGCTGGCGAGATTGCCCGAAACCGGCAACGAGGCGGGGAAGTAGGTGGGTGAGGGAATCTACTTCTTTGACGATGATCGGATTCGTCCTCACTTGATCTAACGCCAACTACTTCTTTGTAGTCCAACCACTTCCAAACAGAACAACTAGTTCCGAAGCGCCTCGGCGTCGGGTGAGTCAATCCAACCTCGACCCGCACTGCTATGGGAATTTTCGAGACGCTCTGCATTCTTCGCGGTTGAACACTGACGACACTTTGTTCGCGGCATGTTACTTGCTCCTTGACCCCTCAGCGAGCCTTCCATGAGGAGTTCCTCGCCAAGTTGACCGATCTTTTAACGTTGGGTAATTCAGACTGACGAGGCGGATGCCAGCCTGACTGATCGGAGCTTACGGAAGTATTCCAATCAGACCGAGGATGGCTCCCAAGATGCTGGTGATGTCGCCTGGCTTGCTGGTGATATCGCCGGGTTTGCTGGTGATGTCGCCGGGTTTGCTGGTGATGTCGCCTTTGATGCTGGTGATATCGCCGGGCCTGCTGGTGATGTCGCCTTTGCGGCTGGTGATGTCGCCGGCGAAAGCGGAAGAAGTTAGCGCTACGGTTAAGAGTGATGCGCAAGCGATTGATTTGATGCGTGTCATTTCTAAATCTCCTGGTAAAGAGCGTTAATTGGATGGTGCGCTAGGATTCGGATTGCTGCTTTGGAAAACTCAATTCTGGTTCTAGCGTACCGTTTATCAACTTGTTCGTTGCTCTCTATTTCAAGGCTTGTGCCACAACCGCCCTTGGCTCGTCGGAGCCATTAACTTGTTACCGCACAGTCAGTTACGCAAAGCACACGCCTTTGCCAGGTTCACCTCGATAGCCCGACCGAAAATGGCTATCTCGTATACACGTTCCACCACTTTCTTAAGGTAAAGTCAAACTCTTCAAGGCTTTATGGTTGCTCCAAACCGAAAACAGCCGATGTAACCGCAGTATGCATGTGTATATTCAGTATTCACCTCTAAGTTTTTGAGGAAATTCTCCCGCACCAAGATCCAAATGCAGCTGATACAGGCCCACTCCAGCCACAATGTCGACCGCTCAACGCTGAGTCTCAGCGAAGAGGTTCAGGCTGGTTGTGCCATGGCGAGCCAGAAGCTTGAAGCTGGCGAGTACGACTTGGGCTGCGCGGCGCTTCAGCAGTGGTGGACGATTGGCGAGTGGCCAAAACACGCAGGCTTGGAAAACAACGCCGCAGCTGAACTCTTCTTAATGGCTGGCGTCTTGAGTGGCTGGGTGAGTAGTACGAGGCAAATTTCCGGAGGACAAAAACCCGCGGAAGGTCTCTTGAACGGCGCCATCGCACTTTTCGAGCGAATGAATGAGCGGACGCGTGCGGCCGAGGCGCGGATCGAGTTGGGTTCCTGCTATTACCGGCAAGGTTTGCTTGATCTGGCCCGCGAGACCGTACGAGCGGCGCTGCAAACCATTGACGAGCGCGAGCCGGAGCTAAAGAGCGTGGCTTTGATTCGTTTGGCTGTGATCGAAGGACGCGCTGGTCGCCTGCATGATGCTCTCGGTTTACTTAGCGAGACCGCGCCGCTGGTTGAATCGTCTGGCGGCTGGACCAAAGGGCGATTTCATCTCGAATTCGCGACGACGCTGAAAAATCTTGGCATCAGCGAGGGCAGCAATAAGTATTTTGATCAAGCGCTCGAACACTACGGCGAGGCGCTGAAGTGCTTTGAAGAAATCGGCAATACTCGTTACACCGCGGTGGTTGAAAACAACCACGGCTATTTGCTCTCGAGCTTAAAGAGATTTGATGAGGCACAGCTTCATTTGGAGCGCGCTCGAAATCTTTTTGACGATTTGAGCGATCAGGCAAGGCGTGCCCAGGTGGACGAAACCCTGGCCCAACTTCATCTGGCCGCCGGTCGGCTTGAACTCGCTCAGCGGTTCATCGGATTGGCAGTCGATACCCTGGAAGCTAACGAAGAGGAAGCGCTACTCGCTGAGGCGTTAACAACTCAAGGTCTAATTCTTTGCCGGCTCGAACGACGCCACGAAGCCAAGCCAACTCTGGAACGTGCGCGGCGAGTGGCTGAGCGCTGCGGCGACAACGAGGGCGCGGGCCGTGCTCTGTTGATCTTGATTGAAGAGTTGTGTGATTGGCTCGGTGACGATGAGCGGCGTGAACTTGGCGCGCGGGCCAGCCAGATGCTCGCCAATTCGCAACAGAAGTTAACCCGCGATCGTCTGCGAATTTGTTTGGAACGAATTGCCGCCGCGCGGGCCGAGTATGAACATAAGCGAGAAGCAGCAGTGCACACCGAAAAGATGGCTGCGCTGGGCGAACTCTCGTTCGGCGTGGCGCACAACGTTAACAATACGTTGACCGGCATTCTCGGGCGCGCGCAACTTCTCCTCCGCACGAAAGATACCGACAAGATTACCTCCGGAATCGAGTTGATCATCAAAAGTGCGGAAGACGGGGCGCACATCATTCGACGAATTCAGGATTTTGCTCGGAGACAACCAAGTCGTAAGTTTGAGATGATTTCAGTAGCCGAGTTGATGAAAGATGTTTGCGAAATGAGCCGGCCGCGATGGGAAGCGGGCGCGGAGGGTTCGCGAATCCGGATGGCGCTTTTCGCTGACTGTAAGTCCTCGGTGATGGGTGACCCGGTCGAGTTAAGGGAAGTACTCGTCAACATGATCTACAACGCCATTGATGCTACCCCGGCGGGTGGTGAGATCCGCATGAGCGCCCAGGAACTCGATGGCCGCGTGGTGCTGAGCATTGCAGACACTGGAACTGGCATGACCCCGGAAGTGAAGTCTCGACTGTTCGATCCATTCTTTACGACCAAAGGCAAAGCCGGCACCGGGATGGGACTGGCGGTTAGCTTTGGCATCATTCGTAGACACAACGGCGCAATCGAGGTGGAGAGCGAGCAGGGTCGCGGGACAACTTTCCGAGTTTCGCTGCCGGTCGCGAGAGTTGAGACGGAAAGCAGCGAAGTAAAATCGGCGAGATTAGAGACTTTAGTGTCGCTTGAAAAAATGCGTGTTTTGGTCGTCGACGATGAACCCGCCGTGCGCGAAGTGCTCCGCGAAGCTCTTGAGGCAGAAGGTTGCGAAGTAGTGGTTGCCGAGAGCGGCGAGATGGCGTTGAAGCTTTACGATGCCGCCGAAGTCGAGCCGGACATAGTTTTCACTGACATCGGCATGCCGGAGATGAGCGGATGGGAACTGGCGAGAGAGATTCGCAAACGATCAGAAACAATTCCTCTGGCAATCGTCAGCGGTTGGGCCGACGCCATTAGTTGCGACGATCGACAGGCGATCAAAGCTGACTGGGTGGTAGCCAAGCCCTTTGATATCAGAATAATCGCCGACATCGCGAAGGAAGTTGCCCAAATTCGGATGAGTCAGAGTCACGAAAAATCCGGAACTGAGAGTGGTAATCTCCGAACGCTGTTCGGTATGAATTAAGCGCTGGCGCTCAGCTGATAGCGCTCAAGTTTCAAATACAAACCACGTCGAGTAAGACCGAGCTCACGAGCGGCGCGAGAAATGTTTCCCGCATGCTTGCGAAGCGCGTCGGCGATCATCCTTCGTTCGACTTCTTCGAGCGCATCGGCCAAGGTCACATTGGGTAGCGTACTGCCCGGCATAGATGCGAGCGTTGAGGCAGACGAGGCGGGCGTGGTCGGCGCAGAAGTCTTTTTGAGTTCAGGTGAAAGCTGATCCGGAGTGATCAGCGCAGCATCTTCGGCGCGCGCCACAACGCGTTGAATTTCATTGCAGAGCTGGCGCACGTTGCCTGGCCAATCGCAAACCATTAATAGGTCCACAGCCTGCGGGGTGATTTGAATATCCTTGCGCCCAAATTTCGCCGAGTAGTGATTGATGTAATAGCTGACGATCGTGGGGATCTCGGATCGTCGCTCTCGCAACGGTGGCACCCGCAGACGGATCACATTAAGCCGATAATATAAGTCCTCTCGGAAACGACTCCCGGCGACCATCTCTTCAAGGTCTGTATTGGTCGCGGCAATGATGCGCACATCAACTTTGATGGGGCGCTGCTCGCCGAGTGGCTGGATCTCACCTTCCTGAAGAAACCGCAGCAGCTTGGGTTGCAGATCAAGCGGCAAATCGCCAATTTCGTCGAGGAAAAGCGTGCCTTCGGCAGCCGTGCGGATCACGCCGGCTGAATCGTTAATCGCGCCGGTAAACGCTCCCCGTCGATACCCAAAGAGATACCCTTCTGAAAGTTCCTTCGGCACGGCAGTGCAGTTAAATGGAATGAACACTTTCGAACGGCGCGTGGAAAGCGCGTGAATGGCACGGGCGACTAACTCCTTGCCGGTCCCGGATTCTCCGGTCACCAGGACGGTAACATCGGAAGATCTGATCTTGTGCACTTCCTCCACGAGCTTCGTCATGGCCGGACTCGAGTGAATGAATCCAGGCATCAAACTGGTTCCTGCCAGCTCCTCCGGTTGTTGAACCCGGGAACCTTTTTGAGAACTTGATCGGAGCGCGCAAACATCCATGCCGAGTTGGGCCACTCGCATTAACGGTTCGAGTGACAGTCCGCCGGGCAACTGGGCGCGTTGGGCTGGGGAGATGTAGAGCGTTGCCGAGGGCGCATGAGATGAACGCAGTTGTAAAATGGCCGCATCGTTTCTTTTTCCGTAGGCAGTTTGCGCTTCGTCACTGGTTAGCTGATCGAGGTCTGCGGCGATTTTCGCGCTTTGGGCCGGAGAACAACCATGAGCGATCACTACTCGACGGCGGTTGTGTTCGCCGGGTTCCGTAATCACAACCACCTTGGCGTTTGTTTCCTGCTGCATGATGGCCGCGAGTTCGCGCAACAAGAGTTCGCGCGAGGCGACGGCTTCGGCGAGACGAAGCGTCAGCAACTGAGTTAACGCCGACTGTTCTTCACTTCTTTCCGGGGCTGAACGATCGAGATTTGCCAGCGCAGCTTCCGCGCGGGCCTGGTCGAGTTTCGCGCCCAACTCGCGAAAAGCGTTGACCGCGCGCGTGAGATGTTCAATCGCCCGACTTGTCTGGCTCGATGCGTAGGCCCGCCCAAGTTCACTATGAGCGCGGGCAGCGCGATAACGATCGCCGAGCATATCGAAAATTGAAACGCTGCTCCCGAAGTGTTGTGCGGCCGAGGAGAAGTCCGGCTTGAGCATTGCCAGCATGCCGTAGAGTCGCTGAGACTCACCGGCAAAACCGAGGTCCGTAGTCGAGTCCGTGGTGTCTCCGGCCAACGTCTCGAGTTGGGTCGAACACTTTGCCGGCTGGCCATTGCGTAGATATGCTTCCGCCAAAATCAAACGCGAATCGCAAATCGCCTGTCGATCCCCGATTACTTCAGCGAGCGTGAGGGCTTCCTGACCGTTTGCAAGCGCTCGGGCGTAGTCTTCCATGGCGAGATAACAACGAGCGAGCGTGCGCAGTGCCTGGCAGGCGTACCATTTGTTCCCGTCTTCGGTCGCGAGGCCCACAGCTCGCAGAAGGTAATCTTTCGCTTCGTCCAGCTCGCCGCGCAGCATTAACAACTCACCCAGCGAGTCGAGAATCATCGGGACTTTCTCAGCGCGTTCGTCGGCCTCAGACGCGAGCGAGAGAGCGCGCTCCAGGGCTTCCTGGGCGCGTCCCCATTGACCCATCAGGATGAGATTGATCCCCAAATTATTGTAGCCATTAGCGGCGCTGGCTTTGTGATCAGTGCGCTCGTAATAACCAATGGCCTTCTCGAGGTAGCGCACTCCCTCCTGCGGACGTTTCAAAAACCAGCAAACCCCGGCCATGTTTGCGTAGACGCGGCCGAGGGTGTAACTCGCCGGATGATCGCCAATCAGCTTGAGCGCTTGCTGTAAGTTTTCGAGCGCGGCTTCATAGTCGCCTTCCTGAATCTGGGCCAGGCCGAGTCCGAAATAAGCTTCCGCGAGGCCACGCCATTCGCCGCTCAGGCGGAAGTGCTCCAGCGCGCGCTGCGAATAGTCGAGCGCAATCGGATGCTCACTAATGCTGCGGTAGACGCGTGCCAGGGCACCGTAGATCGGACCGGGATTCTGTTCGGCCCCACTATCAACCGACTCGCGCAGAGTTCCCTTCAGAATTGAAATGGCTTTCGGATGATCGCCGTTGTAGTTGTAAGCGAGGCCAATCTGTACTTTGAGTGATTGGACGGCAAACTGATCGAGTTTGGCCCTTGATTCCGGCGACTCGTACATCGCGACCGCGGCCAGCGACTCTTTGTAATTGCCTTGCATCTCCAACGCGGTGGACAAGCGACAACGCGCGAGCGCAAGGATCGAAGGATTGTTGCGGGCAGAACTGATCAGCGTCGCGAGTCGTGTCTTGGCTTCAGCTGACAGTCCCTGATCAAGCAACAAGCTGACTTCGTCCAGCTCTTCCATCAGCTTTAGACTAGTCGCGGTCGGCGCATGGGAACGCAGACGCACACGAGCGTCGGCCAGATCGACAACGCCCTTCCCGCCTGAAGATTTTTCAGAGTCCGGAGCACCTGACCCGGAGGCTGGATTTTTTGTCATGTAATTCTTCTAAAACAGTGAATTCATGCCGCTTTTCATTCCGCGTTGCGATTGTGACGTGAGGGCAGAGGAGTAAGGACGTCTACCAGGCTTTTCTTGCGCGCGCGTTTTATGCCTTAACAGCGTAGAATTTAGCACAAGCAACGAGGACCGTCCACTTTCGTTTTCTTTCAATTTCGCTTGGGAAAAACCAGAATCGCGTCGCTTACCGGACGTTCTCCTGTCTGGTCCGAGGGCTTGTTAACGATCTGGTTATGGATGACCATGGTCGTTGATCCACCGCCATCGAGATTCATCCCGTCAACCGCGCCCAATTCGAGAAGAAGTTCGGCGAGCGTTTGAAGAGTCATGCCCGCGCTAACTCCCGGCTGCCGGCCGTCCACCGTTACCAGGAGAAGCTGGCCTGATGACAACTTCGCAATCGCCGTCCGCGGGTGCCGTTCGGTAGCAAACGTCGGAGACATTTTTTCCTGTTGGTCGGTGATTTCAATTTTGCCAGCTTTGATGAGTTGCGGACCGCCGCCGAGAATGCTTTGGGCCCGCCGCCAAATGCTGTCTTCGCGAGGATCGAGTGAATTCAGCTGCCAGGAAAAGTTTACCCGCATACCCTTCTTTGCGCTTGTCTTCAACCAGTCGCGGGCGCTGCCAACAGCGGAAATGACGTAACCATCCGACGGGATTACGCAGCTGCCTTTACGATCGCTGATCTCGGTTACCTTGTCGTTTCGTACGACAACTTCGATTCCATCGGGATTAGTTAACGTCGTGCGATGAAACTCCGGCGTAAAGACGATCAATTCGTCAGGCGACAGCGGCCGGTTTACTCCAGCCAGGGAATGCTTCTGTGACTTAAAGGCTATTTCTCCGGCGAACTTCAAATGACCAAAGATGACGTCGGTACCGTCTCCGGATTCGATTAACCCAAACTCCGCCCGCTCTTTGTAAGGTTCGCTGATCAACTTCCGGTCGCGTAGTAACATTCCAAGTGATTCGCCGCGATAGGGGCCGGTTAGACGGAAGTAACCACCGTTCGTCGCTACCGGCGCTTGATGTCTGGCTGCAAGGGAACTCACCGTTTCCATGCCCACCCCTTCATCGAGCGCGCGCACAATTTTCAGGCGCGCACGTTTGAGATCGACGCGAATGACATTGATAAACCAAGGGCCGGTCAATTCGTTGTTTGACGCAAATCCGCTCGTCGTTTGCCCGTACTCAATTCCGGGCTCGATCTCCTGCCATTTGAGAGCAGCGGTAAACCGGGCGCTGGCGGCTGTTTGTGCGGAAAGGCTGCCCGCCGGTGCGACCAAGCCACCAAAAACCAAGACGAAAATTAATAACGCAGGTAAACGTTGGTGTTTTCGGCTCAAGGTGCGCTCTGAAGGTGGTCTCACGACACTTTTACCCTTTCGTCGGACATCGCTACCGGCTAAAACGTGCAAGGTGTTCAATGAAGTTGCAGTGAGCCCGACCATCTGGGATAGCGCCCCGCATCTCAATTTCACTCGCAATACGGAGCCACTAACTACTATCACAGTGGAGCTTACCTTGACACTCTTTCAGGCTGGCCGCTATCATCTCCGTTTCCGTTGTAGGCACGAGACTTCGCCTAGCCGCTTATGTTTGAGTCCTTATCGGACAAGTTAAAAAGGACACTCAAGAACCTGCGCGGCGAGGGCGTGCTGACTAAGGAGCACGTTGACGCGGCGTTACGCGAGATTCGTCTTGCGCTGCTTGAGGCCGACGTAAACTTTAAAGTCGCCAAAGACTTTATCGCTGCGGTCAAAGAAAAAGCCGAGGGGCAGCAGGTTTGGCAAGAGCTAAAACCCTCGGAACAGGTCGTCAAAATTGTTTTCGACGAACTTGTTGACTTGCTGGGAGGTCAGTCCTCCCGTCTGGTATTCACCAAGCAGATCCCCAACGTGGTCATGATCGTCGGGCTGCAAGGCTCCGGGAAAACGACCTCGACCGGGAAGATTGCGCGCTGGCTGGCGACGAACCAGGATCGGAAGCCACTGTTAGTGTCGGTGGACGTTTACCGACCCGCCGCGCGCGAGCAGCTTAAAGTTATTGCCAGGGCCACGGGCCAACAGATCTTTGAATTACCTGAAACGAACGATCCGCTAACGCTGGTGCGTGCAGCTTTCAAGCATGCTCAGCAGACCGGCTTCGATACGTTGATGATCGACACTGCTGGCCGCTTGCACATTGACGACGAGTTGATGGAAGAGCTGGTCAGTATTAAGAACGAAATACATCCAGTGGAAATCCTGTTTGTCGCAGACGCGATGACCGGCCAGGACGCAGTTCGTTCCGCGGAAGACTTTCATAAACGCGTCGGCATCACCGGGGTGATCTTGACGAAGATGGACGGCGACGCGCGCGGGGGTGCAGCGCTTTCCATTAAACAGGTCACTGGGCAACCCGTAAAATTCGTCGGCGTTGGCGAGAAGTATGACGCGCTCGAACCCTTCTACCCGGACCGGGTGGCCCAACGAATTTTGGGAATGGGCGACGTCCTGTCGCTGATCGAAGAAGTCCAGTCGAAAGTTGATCAGTCTGAAGCGGAAGAGCAATTAAGAAAGCTTCAAAAAAACGAGTTTACGCTCGACGACTTTCGTTCGCAGCTGCGACAGGTCAAGAAACTCGGTTCTTTCTCAAAGATCATGAAGATGCTTCCTGATCAACTGCTGGGCGGCATCGGCATGCCGCAGATGGACGAAGATCAGACCAGGCAGATGGAGAAGGAACTGAAGCGTACCGAATCGATCATCGACTCGATGACCGGCGAGGAACGTGCCGATCACAAAATCCTGAACGCTAATCGCCGGCGCAGAATATCGCGCGGCTCAGGAACTTCAGTGGCCGAGGTCAACAAGCTCATCAAGCAATACACTGAGATGAGACAGATGATGAGGCAGCTGTCGGGTTCAGGCATGTTCGGTGGCAGTGGCCTGAAAGGTAAGATGATGCGGCGCATGGCCGGCATCCCCGACATGGGCGGTATGGGTGGATTCGGCGGCGAGGACGGTGAGATGCCGAGCCTGCCATCGCTGGGTTCGGGATTGCCCGGCGGTTCAGGTAAGAAGAAACTGAAAAAGAAACGTAAGAAGAAGCGAAAATGAAAAGGCGACGAGCATACTCGTCGATCGGAACATTCCGGAGGTAACGATTTGTTAGCAATAAAATTAATGCGCACTGGCGCGAAGAAACGGCCTTCCTACCGAATTGTGGTTAAGGAAAAGCAATCGAAGCGCGATGGCGCCTATCTCGAGAATTTGGGAACCTACAGGCCAACTCGCGAGCCGGCTGAGTTGAATATTGATCTGGATCGTGCTCAGTATTGGATTGGCAAGGGCGCGCAGCCTACCGAAACTGTTAGTCGACTTTTGAAACTAAGTGGCAAACAGCAAGCCGCCGCACAGCCCGAAGCTTAATCTTTTACGCGAAGCACGATGAAAGAATCCGTCGAGATGATCGTGAAGTCACTGGTTGACGAAGTCGACGCGGTTGACGTGCGTGCAGTTGAACGCGAGGGCGCGACCCTGATCGAAGTTCGGGTGGCGCCCGGCGACATGGGTAAGGTCATCGGTCGGCAGGGGCGAACGATTCGCGCTTTGCGTTCGCTCGCATATGCCGTGAGTCTCAAAAAGAGACATCGCTATACGCTAGAAATTGTGGAATGAGCCTTCATGAGTGACTCAGGCACAAACCCCGAGGCACTGATCACACTGGCTCGGGCAACGCGAACCAGAGGCCTCAAGGGCGAAGTCATCGCGGATCTGCTGACTGATTTTCCCGAACGGTTTGAGAGTATTAAGAGGATCTTTGGAATCGGACCCGGCGGCGCACGCCAGGAATTGGAACTGGCGGACCATTGGTTTCAAAACGATCGAGTCGTGTTGAAGTTTTCAGGTTACGACACGGTCGAATCGGCACAGGCTCTGGTAGGTTTTGATTTTGCCCTACCGGCAGACGAGCGCGTCGAACTTCCCGAAGGTGAGTTTTATGATTGGGAATTGGAAGGCTGTCTGGTTGAAGTTGGCGAAGGATCATCGGTCGGAAGAGTCAGTAAAGTTTTACGCACCGGTGGAGTTGAGTTGCTGGTAGTTGACGACGGTCGAGGCCGCGAATGCTTTATCCCGATGGCCCAATCGATTGTTTTGAGTATTGATATCTCGGGACGGAAAATCCTGATCGACCCTCCTGAGGGGTTGTTGGATTTGTAGTTTTCTTTGAAATTTGAACTGTGCTGCGCTGCGACATAATCACAATCTTCCCCGAGTTTTTTCGCGAGGCGTTTGATTATGGGATTATTCGAAAAGCGCGCGCAGCTGGCCTCGTGGAAACGAACGCGCATGACCTGCGCGGCTGGACGAAGAACAAGCATCACATCGTCGATGATCGGCCATTCGGCGGTGGCGAAGGAATGGTGCTTAAGGCCGAACCGATCTTTGCAGCGGTTCAGGATTTGACGAGTACAGCGACTCGAGAA
>JANLZV010000334.1:0-2557 GCA_031366425.1 Pyrinomonadaceae bacterium
CGAAGACCAAAATACTTTGCCAGTCGTCGCTGCGATGAAGCTCCAAATTCAGAGGGCTGGGTTGGCAGCGCCGCAAACGCTGAGCTATGTCACTGGCCGGTTTGATCCGATCGAAGCAGCTAAACAACTCAAACAGGGAAATCGCGCTGCAGTTTTTCTTTTGGGTAGTTCCGAAACTTCGTTGTTGTTTTTGACGGAAGCTGAAAAGCTCGGTTGGTTCCCTTTGATTGGCTTGTCCAATGTTGGAACGGAAATCTTCAAAGCGCCGGCAGGATTCGACGGCCGGATATTTCTGCCGTTACCCACTTCGCCCGCCGATCAATCCGGCGAGGGTGTGAATGAGTTTCGCGCCCTGGCGACGAAGCATAGTCTGTCGACGCGACATCTAGCCGCGCAGATTTCGGCATATAGCGCGGCAAAGATTTTTGTCGAGTGCTTGAAGAGAGCAGGGAAAGACCTGAGCCGTGAAAAACTTATCCAGGCCCTCGAGAGTCTCTACGAACACCCGACCGGCTTAACCCCGGCCGTCACCTACGGACCAAACCGTCGCATCGGTGCGATGGGAGCATACGTGATCACGATTAATTTAAAGGACAAACAATTTGTTCCAGCCAGTGGCTGGATTGATTTGGAGCAAGCGAGGTGAAGACGATGACGTACGCGCCGCTCAAACAAGGGTTGATGGCTTTGTTGCTGTTCTCGATCAGCGTGGCGGAGTTAACTGTGATCAGCGGCCATTGTTCCGACGTTAACGCCCAAACCAAACGGACGAGGCAGCGAAAGCTCAACCACTACGCTTGCCCGATGCACCCGGAAGTGAAGAGCACCCGGCAACGCAAGTGTCCAAAATGCGGTATGGCTCTCAGGCTGGTTAATGACGAGCCCGCCACGCCCGTCATCACCACACCGCCGTCAACCGATGTCGTAAACGAAGCGCCTGCAGACCCTTCAGCAATTTCGTCGGCACAAATTCCTGACAGGGTGGTGTACGATCAAGACGGCAAGCAGTTGAAATTCAAGAGCGATTTAATTGCAGGCAAAACCGTCGCAATCAATTTTATTTTTACGACCTGCACCACAGTCTGCCCTCCGCTGACGGCCACGTTTCGGCGAGTACAACAGGGAATTGAAGCCCAGAAGCTTCCGGTCCAGTTGATTTCCATCAGCGTGGATCCGACTACGGACACGCCGGAGAGGCTCCATGATTTTGCGGCGAAATTTAAGGCGGGGCCCGGATGGACTTTCGTCACCGGAGACACGGACGCGATCAATGCAATCCTGAAGGCTTTCGGCACCGCCGTCGCCAATAAGAACGATCACACGCCCATGATAGTGATTGGCAACGAAGCGAGCGGCCATTGGACGAGGGCTTATGGACTTTCGTCGCCGACGACTCTGCTGAAGTTGATGGCGGAGGCCGCCGCGAGCAAATAGCCGCGGGGCTAACTCAACTTAGGTTGTTGTTCAAAAAGTTCACGATGCAGACGCCTCACGAGCGCCCCTACCACTTCCGTGGCAACAATGGAAACAAGGTTGATGCGCGAAGTCTTTTCCCAAACGAGAGGCGAGCCGAAGTCCTTCAAAATTTCGGTCATCCTGGATATTCCGGTTGATGAACCTGCGAGACCTTCGCCGATGCAGGTGACTGCAGCACGGCGGTCAGTCACACTCACGGATCCACATCGTTCGAGTTCGGACAGGATTGAGTCGAGCGGGGCCTTCTCGTCGCAGGCGATGGAGAGGCCGTCGGTGGATCGCGCTACCAACTCTAACGGCACGTGATACCGGTTCAGAATTGTTTCGATCGAACTCTGAAACCCATTCGCGACCCGCGGGGGCGTTGACTTCAAATCGATCCTCACGATCTGGGCCTTGTGCGCAATCGCCTTAATCGTCTGACCGGACTTTTCGGTCGCTTGTTGATTGCCAACGAGCGTGCCGCGTTCCTCGGGCAAATAAGAATTACAAATCCGGACCGGAATATTTTGGGTCCTGACGGGTTCAAACATTCGCTGATGCAACACTTTTGCTCCGCGCCTGGCCATCTCCTCCGCTTCGTCGTAAGAGAGTTGCGGAATTGTGCGCGCCTCCTGGACCAACGAAGGGTCCGCTGTATGCACGCCGCTCACGTCAGTCCAGATTTGAGTTTCCCGCGCGCCGAGTGCAGCACTCACGAGAGTGGCAGTGTAATCAGAACTGCCACGGCCCATCGTCGTAGTTTGCCCGTCTGACGTTGAACCAATGAACCCCCCCAAAACTGGAAGCTTCCTTTTCTGCAGCATCGGTTCCAACGTGGCGCGAGTGTGCAACGAAGTCGTTTCAACTATTGGTTGCGCGTTGCCGTGTTCTCGATCGGTCTTAACGCAACGTCGGGCATCGACGTAGGCGCCTGGGGCACCATGTTCAGTAAGTACGAGGGTCAGTAGACGAGCGGAGAGAATTTCGCCAAAGGCGGCTACCTGATCGCGCGCGGCCGCCGATGAGTGGCGAGTAGACTCAGCACTCTTGAGTAGTTTGAGGATTTCCTGCCGGGCCTGGTCGAGGCAAGCGCGCATCT
>JANLZV010000373.1:0-2265 GCA_031366425.1 Pyrinomonadaceae bacterium
GGCCAGTCGGCGGTGGCCAGGCCCGCAGCGTTACTCGTTACCAGCGCGCCGGCGACGAGCAAAATAAACGTCGAGATCGCCACCAGCAGCGTGTAACGATGCAAACCCTTGTTCATGAAGCTAAGTTGCCTGATTTCAAACAACGATCATCGATCGCCGATCGCGAATTTCTAACTTCGCGCATCGGCAATCGGTAATCGAGGTTGTCTTAGTGTCTGCCGATCATCGGCAGGTCGAGAGCAGGCATCATCTCGAGACCGCGCTGGCCCGAAACAACTGCTGCTTCGCCAAATGCGAAGTCAGCTTTGGCGGTGCCATTGGCGGCCACGGTCACTTCCATCGTCTTTTCCGTTCCGTTTGGACCACCCTTTTCGTGCCAGGCAGCCACCGTATATTTTCCAGGAGGCAGACCCTTGATCACGAATGAGCCATCTTCACCGGTCACCGCGAAGAACGGGTGCTTGACCACGGCCACGTAAGACCGCATCCAGGGATGCTGGTCACACTTGACTGGTATCAGCACCTCTGCGCGCGCAAAACTTTTTTCGATCGGCGCAGCGCCATTTGGCTGGGTCTGGTTCCACTGCGGATTGCTCTTTGGATTCGGATGGATGTTGTGCTGGGTGGGATCGCTATTGGTCACCCGAAACTTCTGGTTTACCTGAAGTCCGATCACGTGGGGCACGTAATGGCAGCCCTTCTGATCGAGCGTCACGGCGTCGGTCGGAGTGGTAAAGGTGTAGTCGCCCACTTTGGTACCGTCCGCGGTGGTGCCGTCTTTGACGTAAACGAAGACATTCGCGAGTTTGCCGTCCTTCACTACGGTGTCCTCAGTTGAAAGATTCGGGTTTGCCGTCCCGCACGCCGGATCAGCCGAACTGTCGATCTTCTTCGGCGCGGGCGGAGTTCCGGTAAACGAGATTGCGCCGCTCACAGTGCCCTCGTTACCCTTGGCTGTGTACGCCTTGCCGGTAGCCGACGGCGTTTCCGACCCCCCACCTTCGTTTGCCGCCGGCTTGCCACACGACGCGCCGAGAGCTGAAAGCGAGAGAATTGTGGTCAGGACGAGCCAGACCTTTATCTGCTTAAACATCTTCATTTCCTCCAAATTGAATAACTTTAGGATAACTTTAGCACGAGAGACTACGAGAAGTAGACTCACGCAACAACTTCGAAACCTAGAAACCTGAGCCGCGCAGGCGCGATCTTTCGCCGACGGCGCGGGCCAACACGCTTCCGCGTCTGATTCGGCGTTCCTTAGACGCGCTGGTCCCCGTTTTCCGAGGGCGCAAACTTCCCTGAGCCGCAGGGTTGGGATTTGCCGCGGGCGGTGCTACCGGCGCCGTGGCCAGGAGACGCCGCTGCTCTTCAGGTGTCAGGGACAACATATAACGGACCAGCAACTGCGCGTGATCGCTCTTGTACTCGTTCGCGCTGGCCGGCGGATTCGGAAGGTTGACCACCCATCGATCGCCTTCCTTTCTAAACAGCCCGCTCGGCATCGCGGTCCCGGGGCTAATCTGCGCGGGATCGAGCAGCCAGCGGAAAGTCCACTCAGGCTTGAGTCGCTCACCTGCCAGCAGGAAGTTCGGCGCAATCGCCTTCGCATCGTGCGTCGGGTCGCCGGTGATGTGACACTTCAAACACGGAGTGCCGGAAGTGAACATCTGCCGGGCCACCAGCTTCTCCTGTTCAGTCAAAGGCTGCAGGGGCTCCTTAATATAAGGCTCCTGCTGTCCCGACAACGCCATAAAGAAGCGAACCAGAATTTGAAGTTCGTTGGGCGAAAAATTAAACGTGGGCATGCGCGCCTTCAGATACGGCCGCACGCCGTTGCGATCCAAACCTGGCTGCGCCTTTAACTTGCCCATCGCTGACTGAGCCGCTGGCGTTGGGCTCGCGGTGGGCGCCGCCGAACGTGCAGGCTGGGATGGGTTGGTTGACAGTGATGAAACCACTGAGCCTGCGGCTGATGGAATCGCTGAGCCCGCGGCGTTTGCGGTTTTGTCCCCACTGAGCGATGGATCATGGAGAAACTTCAGCAGCCATGTCGGATCCACGCGGGCGCCTTCACTCGTCAAGCGCGGCGGCAATAGGTCTTTGCCTTCCGGCGTTTGATAGAACGGAACATCCATCAACACCGAACGCTGGCCCACCTGCACCTGATGGCAGCCGACACAGTTGTATTTCTTGATCACCCACCAGCCGTTTTGAATATCCTGACGTCGCTGATCCT
Organism: Pyrinomonadaceae bacterium; assembly: GCA_031366425.1. Taxonomy (GTDB): domain Bacteria; phylum Acidobacteriota; class Blastocatellia; order Pyrinomonadales; family Pyrinomonadaceae; genus PSRF01. The sequence continues at coordinate 2,237 of JANLZV010000373.1, forward strand.
GCGGATCGTAAAACAGCGACTGTGGCACG
>JANLZV010000387.1:0-9566 GCA_031366425.1 Pyrinomonadaceae bacterium
GCCGCGAGTTTTTTCCTGATACTCGTCGCGCCGCCACTTGTACTGTTTTTCTTTGGCAGACATGTGGAAGTCTCGAGTTTGGAGTGTTGCGTTTCGAGTTTTGAGTTTCGCGTTTCGAGATCGGAGACTAGAGTGCAGCGACCAGAGTTGAGAGACCGGAGGTCAGAGTTCAGGCGCGAAACCCGTAACCCAAAGCTGCAAGCTCAAACCCGAAACCCGAAACTCAAAACTGAAAACTGAAAACTGAAAACTATCCTTCCGCGGATCCATTCGCCCGCTCGACTGCGTCCTGCAACAGACCGATAAGTTTTTCTTCAGCTTCTTCCCAAGTGCCCCGCAGCGTACAGCCGGCCGCATTGCGATGGCCGCCGCCGCCAAATAGCTCGGCCACTCGGGCGACATTTACCTCGCCCTTAGATCGCAGGCTGGTGCGATAAACTCCCGGCTCGCTTTCCTTCAGCATCGCCACGGCTTCAACCTCTTCGACTGTCAGCGGATAATTTACAAACCCGTCCGCGTCCTCGTCCGAAGCATTAGCAAGGTGTTGCATTTCGAGACTATGGCGCAGAAACGCAACGTGTCCCGTAGAGTCGCGGCGGGCAGTCGATAGCACCGCGCCCATTAACTGAATCCGACTCCAGGGATAACTGGCGAAGACGGCTTCCGCGGTTTTCGCTGGTTTGACTCCGGTGCGCAGAAGTTCAGAAGCGACTTTAAAGGTGCGCTCAGTCGTGTTGGAAAAATGAAATGATCCGGTGTCAGTAATCAGAGCCGTGTAGACGCATTCAGCGATTTCTTTAGTCACACGCACACCGGTCGCTTTGCATAGGTTGTAGATCATTTCGCCGACTGCGGACGCCGTTGAGTCGATCCAATTGATCTTGCCGAAGAGTGCTGTCGTGGCATGGTGATCTATGTTGACGACGAGTTGTTTATCGAGTTCGTGAAGTCCCGGCCGAGTAATGTCGGAACATTCGATCACGAAGACGGCATCGTAAGCACTGTCCACTGCGGGTGTGACCCGCACCTCCTGGGCGCCAGGCAACTGCTGGTACGCATGTGGCACTGGATCGCGCATGATCACTTCGACATCTTTGCCCAGAGCACGAAGCAACCAACACAAACCCAGGGACGAACCCAAACTGTCACCATCGGGGCGAAAATGGGAAGTGATCGCGAAGGTATGCTTCGATTCGATCAGCTCAACAACTTGACTAAGCATAAAAAGCAAGGACGAAGGCTGCAGAATGAAGACGGAAAAAAAGCCAGCGGCTCATTCCAGTTCATCTTTCAACCCTCATCCTTAATCCCCTTCCTCGTCTTTCCGTACTAGTTCAATCTCATGGAGCAACTGGTCGACGCGCGCGCCCTTTTCTTCTACGCTGTCCCTTAGAAAATGGATCTCAGGAGTGCGGGGAAGGTTCAGCGAGAGACCCAGCTGTTTGCGTACGTAAGGCGCAGCGTGACGCAGGGCTTCGAGGGCTAGCCGGTGTTCCTCTTCATTGCCGGCGACGGTAATGAAGACGTTGGCATCCCGCAGATTGCCGGACATCCGAACGTCAGTCACGGTTACCGTCGTAAGCCGCGGGTCTTCCAGTTCGTACCCAACAATTTGGGAAATCTCCTCAAGCAGAATGTCTGCAACTCTCTCTGGGCGACGCATGACTAATAAGTTTCGAGTTTCAGGTTTCGAGTTCCGAGTTCGCTCTAACTTGAAACTCGAAACTCGGAACTCGAGACTACAATTCCGTGGCGGCAACCTTCTCTACGATGTAGGCCTCGACCTGATCGCCGACCTTAAGGTCGTTGAAATTTTCCAGGCCAATGCCGCACTCAAATCCTTCTCGCACTTCTGAAACGTCGTCTTTGAAACGACGCAGCGAAGTAATATTGCCTTCCCAGCTGACAACGCCATCGCGGATCAATCTCGCGCGGGCACTGCGCCGGATGACGCCATCCACCACCATCGAACCGCCGACCACTCCGGCCTTCGGCACACGGAAGACTTCGCGGACGTCCGCCTTGCCGATAATTTTCTCTTTCTCGATCGCTTCGAGCATGCCGATCATGGCCGCCCGAATCTCTTCTTCAACCTTGTAAATGATCGAGTGGAGACGAATATCCACGGCTTCCTGTTTGGCGAGATCAGTAGCGCGCGAACCGGGACGCACGTTGAAACCGATCACGACGACGGCGGAAATCGCTGAACCCGCCTGGGTGGCCGAGGCCAACAGGACATCTGATTCAGTGATTGCTCCCACGCCCGATCGAATGACCTTGACCTTCACGCGTTCGGTCGAAAGTTTTTGCAAGGTGGACTTGAGAACTTCGACCGAGCCCTGCACGTCGGCTTTGATTACCACGAGCAGTTCTTTGACTTCGCTCTCGCCCAAAGCCTCGATACCACGTTTAGTGGATTGCAGGAGGGTGGCCTGGCGGTTCACCATCTGGCGGTGACCGGATATCTGCTGGGCCCTGGCAATGTCGGCGACCACTTGAAAACTTTCACCCGCTTGCGGGACGCCCTGTAACCCGAGTACTTCGACTGGGGTCGCCGGAGCGGCTTCCGTAATCGATTCACCCTTGTCATTAAACATGGCGCGCACGCGGCCAAAGATTTGGCCCACGATGAAGGGCTCATGCACGTGCAGGGTGCCCTGTTGGACCAGGACCGTGGCGACGGCGCCGCGGCCGCGATCGAGCTTGGCTTCCAACACCACGCCAGACGCGCGCCGGGTAGCGCTCGCGCGCAGATTCAAAATGTCCGAAGTCAGCAGGATGGTTTCCAGCAAGGTTTCGAGATTCTCGCGCTTCTTGGCCGAGACCTGGACCATTTCCGTTTCGCCGCCCCACTCGACCGGATTGAGGCCATGCTTGGTCAATTCCTGACGAACTCGATCGGGGTTCGCGTCAGGTTTGTCGATCTTGTTAATGGCCACCACGATCGGGACTCCGGCTGCCCGAGAATGTTCAATAGCCTCGATCGTCTGCGGCATGACGCCGTCGTCGGCCGCGACCACCAGGACTACCACGTCAGTGGCTTTCGCACCGCGGGCGCGCATCAAGGTGAATGCTTCATGGCCCGGCGTGTCCAGGAAAACGACTCGACGCGTTTCGCCCGGATGATCGGGGCTGGGCACCTGCACACTGTAGGCGCCGATGTGTTGCGTGATGCCGCCGGCCTCGCCCGCTGCTACTTCCGTGGCGCGGATAGCGTCAAGCAACGACGTCTTGCCGTGATCAACGTGGCCCATGACCGTGACTACCGGCGCGCGTGGTAGTTCCACGTCGTCCGCGTCAGTCGCAATCAAATCCTCAAACTCTTCTTCCGCCACCATTTCTTCAAACGGCACGAAAGTGACTTCGTATCCGAAGCGCAGACCGAGTTCGATCGCTACATCGTCGTTAAGAGGTTGGTTGATGGTGGCGAACACGCCGCGTTGCAATAGCAAGCTGACGATGTCCTTTGGCTTAACGCCAAGCTTTTCAGCAAACTCTTTTACCGTAGAACCTTCGATCAAGCGCACGGTCTTCAGTTCGCCGGGACCAGAGCCCGGCTCGAGCCGTCCGGCAATACGATCTTCAAGTGAAAGGGCTTTAGGCGGCGGCACAAAATCGCCGCGATCGAAGCGCCCGCCTTTGCCGTCAGCTTTGCGTCCACCGCGCGTCGGGGTGCGCCGCGATCGGCGACGGCCGGCGTCCGGCGGTGGAATGTAAGTGGTTTGCGGGGTGGCGGTCTCGCCCGGAGTTCCCAGTCGTTCGGTTCTGGCGAGCGGGGTGCGCTCTCTGACTCTGCCGCGTTCGGCGCGCTCTTTAGGCGTTATCGAAGGCGGTGCCACTGGCGTCGGGGCGCGTTCGCCGGGTCGAATTCCGGCGCTTAACGCGGCCATGGTTGGACGCAGAACGCGGATTTGACGTGACGGCGGCGGCGCACTGGCGTTAGCCGCAGGAGCAACTTCAGTTTCCTCGCTGAGGACTTCCGCTGCGCTGCCGTTGGCGCCCTCGATCTCAACTGCGCCCTCAAGCTCGACTTCAACCGTGGGTTGCGCCTCGCTGGTTTCGTCGGGCTGTTCGGCGCGGGCCGCCGGCGCGAGCTTCCGCATGAGTCGGGAAGTGGCGGGCTGCTTGGCGGCTTCTAAAACTGTCGGGGTGGATGCCGGAGAGGGAGCCGGAGTTTCATCGGGCGCACTAACCTCGGCCGGTCGTTCGGGCGCGACCTCGGCAACCGGAGCCGCAACTTCGGCTGGCTCTTCAACCGTTTCCACCGGCGGCGGTTCTTCGACTGCGCGTTCGGCGCGCTTGACGACCTTGATGCCGCGCTTTACGGCCGTCTCTTTTTTCGGGAAGTACTTGGTGCGAATCTTTTCGGCCAACTCCTTCGAGACGGAGTTGGAAGGAACGCTCACGTCGACGCCCTCGCGTCGTACCTCTTCAATAAGGCGCTTGGTATCAAGCTTGAGTTCTTTGGCGAGATCGTAAATACGAATCTTAGAGGTAACGGTCATGCACTCCTTCTCAGACGCTGACTGGTTTAAGCGTCCAGCTTCTCAAGTGGTTTAAAGAACTCTCGCTCTCAACCACTTTGGAAGCGTGCATCAGAAGCGCAACGCGTAAGAGTGGCAGGGAAGCGAGCAGCACAAGCCGCCGGACGAACCGGCGTCCTGGTTGAAACTAATTTGCCGCATCATCTGAGGAAGCATCTTGCTTCTCTTCGTCAGTGCTCTCGCCCGATGCGGCGTCAGCGGGAGCAGGTTTTTCGGCTTCGTCAGACGAAACACTTTCTTCGTTCATCGCAAATTCGTCGGCGAGCTTTTCGTCCGAATCTTCTCCAGTGACATCGCTGAAGTTTTCGAGAGCAGCTGCTCCCTCGTCCGTCATGTCCGGCGACGGCACAATCGTGTCAGGACGTAAATCGCGCCCGACTTCCTGTAGCACCAGCTCGTCTTCCGTGGTCGGTTCCACTTCTGTCAGCGCCACCGGATCCGCCGAGTCTTTCGCCATTATTTCGGGCTCGGCGCTAAACGGCCGCCCTGCTTCTACCGCTTCGTCGTAGCCTTTCGCGGTCGGGTCAGACTCATTCGCCGACGCCTCGCCGGCCTCATCTACTTCTGTTTCCACTTCCGCCGATGCAGCTTCAACTTCACCGTCAACCTCGCCGGTCTCTTCGCCAGTCTCTTCGGCGCCGCCGGCCAGTGTCTTATCGCGCATGGCGACCACGGCCTTCGCTGCACTGAGAATTACTTCGGCTTCGTCGAGGCTCAGATCGAGAAACTCAACCAGATCGTCGACTGACGTTTGCGCGAGGGCGTCGATGTCGTTGATGCCGTGTTCGGCCAGGACATCAGCCTGCGGCGCAGTCACGCCTTCGATAACAGAAAGCGGAACGGATCCACCCGAAGCGATCAGCGCGCCCATTTGTTCGGTGACTTCGCGTTTGATCTCTTCTTCGCTGCGAATATCGATGTTCCAACCAACCAGCTTGGTGGCGAGGCGCACATTCTGTCCGCGCTTGCCGATTGCCAACGAAAGTTGATCTTCGTTGACGATGACTTCCATCTGACGATTGTCGATATCAGTGATGCGTACTTTGTTGACTTTGGCGGGCGACAACGAGTTGGCGGCAAACACGGAAGGCTCGTCTGACCACTCGATGATGTCGATCTTCTCGCCGCGCAGTTCGCGAATGATTGCCTGTACGCGCGAGCCCTTCATGCCGACGCAAGCGCCCACCGGATCCACGTCGCGTTCGTTTGAAGTGACCGCAATCTTGGCGCGTTCGCCAGGTTCACGCACGGCTGATTTGATCACCACCGTGCCATCGTAAATTTCCGGCACTTCCATTTCGAAAAGACGAAGCAAAAGCTCCGGAGAAGTGCGGGACACTTCTACCTGCGGGCCCTTCGATTCCTTCGAAACGTTGTTGATAACTACCCGGATGCGTTCGCCCTGATTCCATTGCTCGCCGCGCGACTGTTGCGAGCGCGGCAGGATCGCTTCGAGGTTACCCAGGTCGACGATGATGTTTCCGCGTTCAAAACGTTTGACGTAGCCGTTTACGAGATCGCCAATCTTGTCGACGTATTGCTCATAGACGTTGCTGCGGACCGCGTCGCGGACCTTTTGAAACAGAATCTGTTTGGCCGTTTGCGCGGCAATGCGTCCCAGTTCTTCCATCGGGAGCGGGAGGAGCAGAGCATCGCCCAGCTCGACTTCTTCCCCAGCTAATTCGCGAGCTTCTTCGATCGAAAGTTCGGTTGCCGCATTCGCAACTTCATCGACCACGACCTTGGTGGCGGAAAGCTCGATGCCGGTTTCCGCGTTCCAGTCCACCTGGATGTCTTCGCCGGAACGAAATTGTTTCTTGGCGGCGGCGCGGACCGCTTCCTTCATTGCGTCGATGACGAGGTCGCGCTCAATGCCTTGTTCCTGGCAGAGCGCCTCGATGTTTTGTGCGATGGATGAACTCATGGAACTATTGATGTCTCCGGCTCGACGCAGCTGCTGTTTGCGTCGCTGAGCCTATTCAGTTGTTATTCAGTTGTAGGTTGGATGTAGCGCAAACTGGTAATTTGCGTGCATCTCTTTGTTAAGCATTCAAACGTTCAAACGCAGACTCACGGTTTGCGTTGATAAAATCCGAAAAACATTCCTGTTACTCCGGCGTCCGATGAAACTCTTTGTCGACTTCCAACTCCAGATTTGCTTTGGCAATCGAGTTGAAATCGACGCTCACCCGCCCGCTCGTGCGATCTTCAATCAGAACTTCGTCGCCGTCGATGCCCAATATGCGTCCGCGAAAATTGCGCTGGCCGTTAATCGGGTTGCGACTCTTCAGTTTGGCCAGACTGCCGGCGAAACGCTCGTAGTCTTTCCGTTTATAAAGGCCACGCTCCAAGCCAGGCGAAGAGACTTCCAAAGTGTAGGACGAATGAATGAAGTCTTCGACGTCGAGAATGGTGCCCAGGTAATGACTCAGCTCGGTACAATCTTTGTGAGTCACGCCATTTGGCTTATCAATAAAAACGCGAACGATCGGTTTGTTGTCTGGTCCGGCAACTTCGGCGTGCACGAGTTCCAATCCATGGTCGACTGCCACTCGCTCGGCTATTGCCTGCACCCGCTCCTCAACCGAACCCGCGCCCATCCCCACCTCCGACTTCGAAAAACCACGCTCCCAAAAGAAAAAGTGGGCGCGAACCCACCGGACGATACCGCCGCGCTTCGAGCAAGTCGTGAATTATACGGAAAGGGCAGGGGAGAAGCAAACTGGCGCAAAGCAGGTTTTTCAAGCGGAAATCTCGATTCACAATCCGCGGATCCCGGGTGATCTCGCAAGCGATGGTTCAAACTACGAGGTCGATTTTCAGTCGGTCCAGGACTACGCAGATGGGATTGGCAACTCCATAGCTCTCGATCCGTTTGATCGCCTCCGATCCGGTCTTCGCCTTCGCTTGAACGGAATCGACGCCGGTAGCCTTCAGCGTTTCGGGAAGTTCAGCCATGCCGGCGAAAATTAAGCCCACCGCATGGTGATTTGCGTCTACCAAGAGCGAGCCGCTGTCGCCCTTAGCTACAAACTTCGAGAACTTCGGCAAAGCCGGCTCAACCAGAAACTGGTCTTGGAAAAACGCCGACTGGCCGGTGCGGTCATAGCGAATCCAGATATCCAAACAGATGGAAAATATCCGCCCCTCGCTGTAGCCGGTGGTGCGCCCAAACTTGCGCACGCTTTCGCCAAGGTTGATATCACGCCGCGGAACGTGCCCGGTCACGGTTCCAATTGAAGGAATCACGGGTTTATGTTGTTCCGGTCCCCAAAGGCGCGCGATGGCAGCGTCGATATGATTCGGATCGCCTATCCCCGTATCAAACTTAACCGGGGAGAAGTTAACCAGCGACGCGATTGGCCGGCTCGTGGCGGGCTCGCCTGGACTCGGCTGCATGATCATATCGCAGTCTTCGATTTCGGCTTTGCGTAAGTCGGCGAAGACATGAGAATTACTAAGGAGGTGAATTTCTTTACGCCGGGGCAGCCGGCTCCTCCGCGTGCAAAAATAACCGATGGTACCGCTTTGCCCGGCGAGATTCGCGTTTGCGCCGCTGATGCCACCCACAATTACTCCCTGCGTTTCACGAATGCCGTTTGGGTATTGCGAAACTTCGGGTGAACTCGCCGAGGCTGAAAGAAATCCGGCCATCGGCATTTCGATCAGCACGAGCTGAAGGCCGCGATAACGATCCAGCAATCTCACCGGACCCGAGCCTACCCACATTTCCCCCTTGATGTCGTTGACAAAGATCTGAATGCAATAGCCAAGGCTGTCGCTCGCCCGGCCCAACCCGACAGCGTGAATGTTTTCGGAAAAACCCGAACGAAGATAATGCGAACTCAGGTCGTTCTTGATCTCGACGGCACGTTTCAACAGTTTGTAATTGGTTTGGGAACGACGGGCTGACCCGCGCGCCTGCCGCAAACTGCTAATGAGTAGCCAGGCAAGCCACCCAACTGCCAACCCGCCCACGAGCCAACTCAAGGCGTCGTAGGAATAGTAGTAAGTGATGGTTCCGCCATGGCCATCCGAGCGGACAAACATCAAGCGCTCGCCGAGTAGGATTAGAAACATGGGCGCAATTACCGGGAATTACTGCGACCCGAAAGATCGACGGGCCGCAACGTTGCTCAGAGATCGTTGATCGATGGCGGATCGTCAACCACGATTGGGTGACAAAATTCCTGCTGGTTAATCGATCCGGCATCGCCTTCTTCAAGCACCGGTTCGAGATCAAACCGCGTCCCCGTCGGGCTCGACAAGTATTGATAGTAGTCAGGCATGTCGCTATAGACCGCATTCGCGCTGTGGTCCATGTTCCGAATTTCGATACGGTAAGGCAGGCCGTCAATCCGCGGGAGCGAATGTGTTTCTTCTCCGGCGCCGATGCGAATGGTGACGTTAACCTCGTCGCCTTCGAGCTTCACGCCCATGGTCTCGGCCACATTGCCGAACACTTCACGGCGGGTCGTCCCACTCGCGTCGTTCTCCACTTTTTCAAAGAAGAGGTTTCGATCGAGTTTGTGCGCATAGAAGAGGCCATTGCTAATAAAGACCTTCGCGATGGGGTGTTTCTCGTTGGCGCTGGGAGCGAGAGGGCTATCGCGATGCAGAGTGTGCATGTTTACCAGCCAGCGGAAGTCGTTCACGTCGGCAGCATCAAGCCGGTCGAAGTCGCCGATTTGATATTTCTCATAACCCTTTACCGGGGGATTGCCGGCGGCTTTAATTTCAAGTTCCACGCCCTCAGGGGGAAGGTTCTCATACGTCGCTACGTCCTGATAGACGATGAGATCTCTCTCAGCGCCCTCCTGAAACACGGGACGTTGGATCCTGATTGCGAGGGTGTGTTTGTTGTCGCGGATCGCTGCGATCTCGCCTCTTCCCTGGTCCTTATTGAAGCAAATAATCCCCAGGCCTGTGAATCTCACAAGGGCGGTAGCGGAACTTTCGTTAATGGACATTTTTATTATCTCCTGTTTGTAACTAAGAATTAACGCTTTCAAATCAGAGTGA
>JANLZV010000388.1:0-12170 GCA_031366425.1 Pyrinomonadaceae bacterium
CATTGTCAAACCCACGATGACAATTAGTAGTGCGTGCGTAATTGGTTTCATCTGCTTCTTCCTCTTCCGGAAATGATCACAGCCACCTGTCCGGGTGGCTGTGTCGAGTTTCCAACTAACTAAAATAATGGTGAGCCGAGCAGGGCTCGAACCTGCGACCCGCTGATTAAGAGTCAGCTGCTCTACCAACTGAGCTATCGGCCCACGAAGCGGAAGAAAAGTATACGTGCGTAAACTGCAGTGTCAAGCGAACCCCCGTCGCAAATGATCTCGTTGCCGCAAACTCAACACTCAACCTCGCCACAAACTAAGGCGTCGGATTCTGCCAAAGAAAAAGGGCGCTCACGGAAAGCGCCCTTAACGTACAGCGGTGGACTAATGTCCGCGGTACTAATTGCAGCTCAAGCCGCCGCGGTCGCACACTCGCGTTCCGCCAACAGCTTGCGGACGTTTTCGATTAGGCCGTCGATGTCGGGCTTGGCTACGTAAGCATCGGCGCCCACCGCAAGGGCCTCTGCTTTATGAACGTCGTAAGCGTCGCCGGTGTAAATGATGCAGGGAACATGCGGCGTGATTTCATGTAGTTTTACGCAAAGTTCAAGGCCGCTGCCATCGGGCAAATGCTTGTCAAAAACATACAGGTCAAACTCATTCTCTTTGGCTAACTTCAGAGACTCATGAATCGTCGTCGCGGTCATAACTTCATAGTCTTCCTGAATCAGCAGAAGCTTGAGCATCTCTGAGGTATCTTCGTGGTCGTCGATGCAGAGAACGAAACATTTAGCTTGCGCCATCGGGGGAACCTCCTGACAAAGATAGCTGCGGGAAGAGAGTCTGAATTCTAAATGTATTGGCCCACTAACTCCAAGCTAAAATTATCACTGGCCGCTAGCCGTGGATCAGGGTCTGAACTACAGTCAACGCGCCGGCGGCCTTGGATCCTGCATCGCCTTGAGGAGCTGATTGATTGCGTCGTTTTCTTCGTCGTCTGGCTGGCGTAGCTGCCTATAGGTTTCTAAAGCGGCGAGCGACGCCGGCAGGTTGTCCAACTTGAAGTGGGCCAGCGAAAGGTTGAAATAGACGAGCGAAAAATCGGGCGCTATCTGCGCAGCGGCTTCGTAGTGAAGGCGCGCGAGGGGAAACTGGCCCGCGTCGTAATAGAGGTTGCCGAGATTGTAATGCGCCTCCACGTGTCGCGGCTCGTGTTTTAGCGCGAGCGTGAAATTGTCGAGAGCTTTGCCGAGATCGTTTTGTTCCTTGTGGATTATTCCGAGGTTGCAATAAGCCTCAGCCACGTGGTCGCCGTCGTTAATCGCTTCGAGATACCATTCCGCGGCTTTGGGATCTCCTTGTTGGTCAAGCAGCAGAGCTTCCTCGAGCGGCGTTAACAGACGCGACAGTTTACCGCCTTCAAAATTACGAAACAGGTTGAGTTGCCCCTGCAACTCGGCCTCGATCTGCTTGATGCTGTGGCCCAGGGCGCGCAGTTCGCGCACACGTCTAAACTGCGTCAGGGCCCGGAAGTCGTATTGGAGATCGTTGTTATCGGCTGCGTCGTGAGTCGGCGTACCCTGAATGATGCCCTGCTCGGTCCAGCGTCGAATCGTGCGCTCGCCCAAGCCGAACATCTGTTTGATTTCGCGCAGGGAATAGTTTGACTTGACCCGCTGGTAGTCCGCCTTCGCGGGAACACGTGAGGGAAACGAAAGAACCTTATTGCTGTTTTCTTTCATGAGTAACGCAAACTGTTAGTTTGCGGTTTTCCTGGCCAACGAAGACGCAAACTAACAGTTTGCGTTACGAGGAACGCTACGAAGCCTTTCGCTTTTTCGCCGCCTTCGGTTTTGCTTCAGCCTTGACGAGGGTCAACGCCTTCTTTTTCGCCGCGGCAGCTGTAGCTTTAACCATCGGCTTGCGATTCGACTGCTGCAGGCTCTTCTTCAGCGCGCTCATAATATCAAGTCTGGGTATTTCTTCAACTTCGGCAAACTCGACGACTTTCTTGCCCTTGATCTTCGACTCAATAATTTTCTTTAGTGCCTGGTGATACTGATCCACGGTATCGATTTCAGAAAGGGAAGTGACCATCTGTTCAACCAGCATCGTGGCCAGCTTCAGCTCATTCTTATCCGCTTTCTTTACGTTATCGATCTCAGGAACGTTTTTGATACTTCGGATTTCATGCGGATAGTGGAGCTTCTGCATCACCAGTCCGTCTTCGTGCGGGAATACGGCCACCAGGTCTTCGCGGTCTCGCAGGACAACTTTTCCGATCCCGACTTTTCCGGTTTGCTTCATCACCTCGCGCAGGAGCGCGTAAGGTTTTTCGGCGACTGGGCCATCCGGCCCCGCGTAATATGGAGAGTCGTAAAAGGTCGAAGGGATTTCTGAACTGTCGACGAAACCGACGATGTCCACGGCCCGGGTCGTCTTAATTTTCACCTTGGCAATGTCTTCGGGCTCGATGATCGCGAAACGGTCCGGTTCGTACTGGTAGCCTTTGGTGATCTCGTCGCTCGTTACTACCTGACCGCACTTCTTACATTTCTTGTCGTATCCAATCGTGCCGTAGTCCTCACGGTGAAGCTGATTAAACTGGATCTTTTCAGCGGTCTCAATTGCGTTATAAATACGCACCGGAATTGCGACGAGCAGGAATCGGATGTGACCCTTCCAAATCGATCTCATATTCAAATTCTCCTGATATTTTCCCGTAACTTCAGTTTGCCAAACGGGAACCGCGAGACACGAGCACCTTTAGACTACTTCACCGGCTCGGGGCCGGTGGTTGGGCCGTATTATGCGGCCCCTTGGGCGCTATGTAAAGTCTTATTTTATTGGGGTTTTGCCGCTGATTGATGGTCGACACGCCTCGCTCCGACAGTTACATTTATCTTTTCGGTCATCGTGGATTGCGTTAACGTTCCGGACCTCAGGAAATACACCCCGACACTTTGGCAGCGATCCACGATTCCCAATGTGGAAACGCGGAGGACTGCACTCATCATCACTCGACTCCGGAGGAAGCATCATGATTAGGAAAATCTGGAAGCCGCGATTTCTAGCTTTGGGCACTATCCTTGCTCTTCTGGTCGCGTCAGAGTGTCGTCATCGCATGGCGCAACCGCGACCGTCACTACTCGTGATGGCCAGATTGTTGCCGATGGCAGCGGCCGGCGGTCAGGACACTGCGGGCTCGGCTACGCCGGGATGTACTCCGGGCAGCTAATTCTGAAAGTTCGTGTCACAGCCGCCTCAACTCGAGGCATGAAGCAGCGCGTTGCGCATCGCCGCGGCTGATTGCCAACGTTCAGTCGGGTCCTTCACGAGGGCTCGATCAATTATTTCGCAAACTGCGGGCGGGAGGTGGGGCGCTCGCTCTCGCAAGGGGATGGCGGGCTGTTCAAAGATGGCTTTGATGGTCTCAGCCATGCTGGTCTTTCGGCCGAGATTTAACGCCAGCCGGCCGGAGAGCAGACTGTAAGCAGTCATCCCCAGGGCGTAAACATCTGATTGCGGTTGCACGTCGCGAAAGTTTTTGAGTTGTTCCGGCGGCATGTAAGCGAGTGTGCCGGCCATTTCACCGGCGACAGTTACGCCGCTCATTCCTGACTGGGTAAAACTCTTCGCCAGTCCAAAATCCGTCAGCTTCGCAGTTAACTGCGGCCCGCTTCCGCGCACCAGGATGTTTTGATCCTTGATGTCGCGATGAATGTAGCCTTGCGAGTGCGCGTGCGAAAGCGCGGCCAGAGCTTGCGAAATAACCATTACTCCTTCTTTCAGCGACAACTGACCTCCGCGCGCATCAGCCAGTTTTGCGGCGTCTGGTCCATCGATAAACTCGGTGACCAGATAGACCACGCCGTTGTTCACACCGCGATCAAGAAAGTCGACGATGTTGGGATGCTTGAGCGCAGCGGCCACGTCAATCTCGCGCATAAAGCGACGCATCGCTTTATCGCTGACGGCAAACTCCGGCAACAATGTTTTGATCGCCACGGGTCGCCCGGAATCCTGAGACCGGGCCAGCATCACACACCCCATCCCGCCCCGCCCAAGGACGCGAATAGTGTCATAACCCGGAATCGGTTGAGGCGAACTTCTTAATTCGAGTCGACAGTCTTCGCAGAGAAAAGTCAGGTGCTCGTCGGCGGTCTGCGCTTCGGCCTTTTCTTTCCGCCCGCAATTCAGACATTCAACGGTTACGATCGTAGGTTGGCTTAGATTCTCGCTGCGGGAGTTGCCGGCGCTGGTAGATTCCGCGCTGACTTCCACCAGTAAAACCGTCTCACCTCCTTGAATTCGATCTCCACTTCTCAGGAACGCCTCAGTTGTTCGTTGCCCATTTACAAAGGTGCCGTTGGTCGAACCAAGATCGCGCAAAAAACAACGCGGCGGAGTTATCTCGAGCAGACAATGGTGACGCGAAAAGAACCTGTCTTCCGGAAGGCAGAGGTGGGAATCATCAGTGCGGCCGATGAGAAACGTATCGGGTTGGTCAAAACTGAAAACGCGACCGCGATAGGGTCCGGCCAGGACTTTTAAGTTGACCTGCATTGGCTGGGTTAAAAGTCGAAAGAAGAAGTCGGCCCGGGCTACCGGGGTTGAACCCCCGGCATTAAACTTTGGACTGACTGTTATCGTTTGATTTCGAGATCATCGAACGCCACTTCGCTCGTGCCGCTGGTGTAGAAGCCGGCTACACCCTTCTTGATTTCATTGTCGGCGATCCGGTTCACGTATTGGCCATTGATGTAGAACGACAAATCAGAACCTTTGGCGCGCACTTCCAAATGGTTGGGGTTGCTGCCGCTGAGCACAATATTGGAAGCGGTCCAGGGGACCACTGTGGTCTGCACGCCTGCCTTATGCTTGATGATTTGATACTTCGGCGTCGCGCCGGTGTAAATGAGCAGCGCGTAATCCTGAAGCGCTGAAGTGGCAGACTTTTGTCCGTGAACAATCAACCCATAACCCGACGGCACGGCGAGTCCGCCGACGTCTTTTACAGTAACCCGGACTGTGGCGTTTTCGGTGCTGTAATCATTAGAAGGCGCGTACATCACCAGATACGACTTGTCTTTGGCGCTCATGTGATACTCGCCGTCGGTGTAAGAAATCTGACCGTAGGGAAAATCGCCTTTGCCCCACGACTCGACCGAAAAATCGTCGGTCGTGGTCGCCGGAAGGCTCGCGTTTGCGTTCAAGTTTGAATTGTTTGGGACGTTGGTATTTGTATTGCGGTTCGCACGCAAGTTTGCGTTACGCGCATTCGCATTTGAGTTCCCGTTTGAGTTGGAACCGAGACTGGCGAGGGCGAAAATCATGAAAGCCACACCCGCCACGATAATTCCCGCCACCAGAATTCCTCCCAGGATCCACCAACCCGCGTTCGACTTTTTCCGTATCACCGGCGGAAGGGGAGACCACTGCCCGGGCTGTCCCGGAGTTGGGACTTCAATTCGAACTGGGGGACGCGGGGCTTGCACGGGGGGCGGATAGACTTCCGTGGCGGGTGGAATAGTTGACCGCGAATCGTCGTAGCGAATCGTGGCCCCGGGATCAAAGCCCGCATCCTGAACGAGTGGTGTACCGTCTTCCAGGCAGAAGTTTAGCGACGTGTCAGTGAAGGTGCGGCTGCAACTCGGACATCGTTTCATGCGGCGGTTAATAAGATTGACAGGATACCGAGATTAAGAATTTTTTCTGACCAGGCAACACGAACATTATAGGAAACGCTCGCGAGGCTCAAGCGGAAATTAGTCTTTGCGCAAACAGCGCTACTTCATGTCTGGCGTCAGCAACCTGGAGTGCCCGGCCAGCTCAAGGCCGAATTGCTTTACCGCAACGGCCACAGAATTTCGTGCCACCGGGATAGCTAACGCCGCATGGCTGGCAAACCACTTCGACTGGGCGCGGCTGGCGCCAATCCAATGATTGCGTTCCGATCGGAATGCCACACTTGCCACAGAACTTAATCGTCGCCGGGTATTCCAGGCCGCAACGCGCGCAAGTCACGCGACCGGAGGCCGACGGTGGCGGAGCGCTTGGCCCACCAGCGACGGGCGGCGCGAGCTGGCCTGTGCCCCGGACATTATGAAAACTTTGATTGCCGCAGCGACCACAAAACTTCGTGCCGGCTGCAAATCGGGAGCCGCATTGCGTACACGCCACGACCCCCGGCGCACTCGAAAATCCGCCCGCGCGGCTATCCAAACTGCCGCCTCGAGATGGTGTTAGTTGCTGGCTGGAGGGCGACTTGCCAAACTGTGCCTGAATTATTTGTTCGATTCCGTCGGCCCTGATCTCGATCACCCGTTCGTCGTCAACCTCGCCTGCTCGGGCCACTCGTAAAACGTGCTGACCCGGCGCGATCGTTCGCAGAATCACTCGCCCGGATCGCCCGACACTGCCGTACCGCTCGTCGTCAACGTAAACTTCCGAACCGTTAGGCGCCATCACCACTAGGCGCGAGTCGCTTTGGTTTTGAGTTTCTGTGCGATGCCCTGCGGCAGTCTTTAATTCTTCGAACCAATCGCTCGCGCTCTCAGGCCGGTCCGCGGGTTCGCGGGCGAGCGCGTGAAGGATTGCTTTGTCGACCCCAGACGAAATGTCTGAACGCAGAATCATAAGTGAAGGAGCCGGCTGCAATAGCTTTTGCGCGACCAGTTGAGTGATGTCGCCAATAAATGGTTGACGGCCGCCGAGCATGTGGTAAGCAATCGCTCCGAGCGCATAAATGTCAGCTCGCGAGTTTAGCTCCACTCCCGTCTGCATTTGTTCCGGCGCCATATATTCGGGCGTGCCGATGAGCCCGCGCGACTCAGGCCCGCGCTTAGTTTCGGATTGATCCGAATGAATAATTTTGGCGAGCCCGAAATCCCCAACCTTAATCAACAAGTCGTGGGAGTTTGTCCCAATCCGCTTTCGTTTTTGCATGATAAAAATATTTGCGGGCTTGAGATCGCGGTGAAGAATGCCTTCGTCATGTGCCGCTTCCACTCCGGCCACCACCTGGGCCAGGATTGCGATGGTCCGTTGAATGTCCAACGTCCCTTCGCGTCGCAGGAGTTGGTAGAGACTTTCACCATCGACGTATTCCATGACGAGGTAGAAAACGCCTTCTTCACTTTTGCCGAAGTCGGTGACGTCCACGACATTGGGATGGCGAACCGAAGCTGCCGCCTGGGCCTCGCGCTCAAATCGGGCGATGGCCTCGCCTTCCTGCATTGAATCATCGTTGAGAATGTCTGGCCGCACTGTCTTGATGGCGACGCGCCGGGTCACCAGGTTCTGATCGCGAGCGAGGTAGACCTGGCCCATCGCCCCTCTGCCGAGTCGTTTCTCCAGCAGATAACGCGCGGAAAGAAGCGTCGAACCGGGAAGCGTTTGCTTTGTGTTTCCCTGTTCTACGGGACACACCAGCACGTCGTCTTCATAACAGCTTTCGCAACGGGGGCACTCGCGCATGGTTGGGCGTTTGACAGGTAGAGAAGGCCTGGTTTTCTGACAGCATTCGTGTCAGCAGAGGATAAGGTTTGGCAAAGGGGGCGTCAATCGAGTGGCGTCGATACGCGGCCGCTTCGCGATGCCTGAAGAGACTCGCCGGCAACGCCTGAAAAATCGTGACCAATCAAGCGATCGGTGATAGATTATGGCTCCCTCGCGGCTTCGAAAATCTACGTGCTCCCACTCGAGCACTGGCGTGGCTCTGACTGCCACCGGCGGTTGCAGCTTTCCGGTTAACTAAATTCGTTTTCAAACTTGCGCTAGCGTGGCGCAGGCAGGAATCAACTATCTCTCACCTCAGGAGAAAAAAATGGACGACATCTTGGGCACGAAGCAAAACTTCCGCAGTCTTTCAATTAAAGATTTGTTGCAGGCGCGCGACCTTTATCATTATCACCTGCTCAACAAAGCTAATGTGGTCGGTACGGCCATTGGGCTCTATCTGATTCGTAAAACTGACACCCCGCCGGCGGTGGAGCAGGTGCGCGGGCGCGCGAAAGGTGCGGCAAAAGCGCGAAACAAAGGACCCCGCACGCTGGCAAATTCCGAAGTCCGCGACTATTCGTGGCCGTGCGTGCTCGCTCTTGTCCGAAACTGGGTTGACGAGTCGGTATTTGGTGGTCCCGGGGCCGGCCTGCGCGCCGAAGACATGGTGCCAAAAAATCTCTACCTGCCCGATGGCCGCATGGTACCAGTCTGCGTGGTCAAGGTGGAGCAAGGCGAACCAGACCCCTCGGAGTTGCCAAATTGGCATTGGCCCCAGGGTCTGTTTGGCGGCGGCATGCCGATCATCGTCGAGTCGCAGAAACAGATCCATCAGGCGACCGCCGGGTGTTTAGTGACTGACGGCCACACCACATATGCGTTGACCAGTCGCCATGTCTGCGGCGCTACGGGTGAACCGGTGTTCACGCTTGCGGGTGGGCGACGGGTTGAGATCGGCGCGGCGAGTCCACGCCATCTATCCAGACTGCCGTTCACTGAAGTCTATCCGGAGTTTGCCGGACACCGCACTTACGTAAACCTGGACGTAGGCTTAATTGAACTCTCGGATTTAAACGAGTGGACCTCGCAGGTGTTTGGATTAGGAGAAACTGGCGCGCTCGCAGACCTAAACGAACTGAACATCACCACCAGATTGATCGATGCTCCAGTGATCGCAGTAGGCGCGGCTTCCGGAAGGCTGGAGGGCCGGATTAAAGCGCTCTTTTATCGTTACAAATCGGTAGGCGGCTACGACTACGTTTCTGATTTCCTGATCGCCCCACGCCCTGCTGACAATGATGCTAAGCAAGCTATGGCCCAGACGCAGCCAGGAGACTCGGGTGCTATCTGGCACCTTGTCACCAAACAAAAGAAAACCCGCGACGACGTCGGGGGCCGGGAAGATGATGAGTTCGAAGGTGAACTGCGTCCGCTCGCGCTGGAATGGGGCGGACAAGTATTTGTCGATACCTCTGCGTCGGGTAGCTTCGCTTTTGCCCTGGCCACCAGTCTTACCACGGTCTGCAAAGCGCTCGACGTTGAACTCGTGCTCGATCACAACACCGGCGTGCTCCCATATTGGGGACAGATGGGCCACTACGGAATCGGTACATTTGCTTGCGACTCGCTACCGAATGGAAAGCTGCGCACGTTTATGCGTACAAACGTCGATCGGATCAGTTTTGCGATTGGAAACCTGACGCCAAAGGAGATCGCGAAACGCATCAAGGCAGCTAAGTTGGAGGAAGGATTCATTCCTCTGGCTGATGTTCCTGATCTGGTTTGGAAGAACCATAAGACGAAGGTTAAAGGTGGACGCGACGATCGTTGGGCTGGCGCGGGTCGGGCCACGGGACCGGAACATCCCACGCATTATGCAGACATCGATGAGCGCGGCCCGAACGGCAAGACGCTGTTGCAGCTGTGTTTGGCGAATTCCGCCAATCTTTCGGTTGAATTCTGGCAGCAGTTTTACGACCAGATGGGACACGACAAGCAGAACGAACGCGGCCTGCTGCCGTTTCGCGTTTGGCAGTTTTATGACGCCATGGAAGACTTCGCCCGCGACGGCAAACCCGATCAGTTTCTTTGCGCTGCCGGTCTGCTGGCGCATTACGTCGGTGACGCTTGCCAACCGCTTCATGGTTCAATTTTTGCCGATGGTTTCCCTGACAAATCCGGCGCGGGAATTCACTCCACTTACGAAACGAAGATGGTCGATAGACACGCACTGGAGCTCGTTGAAGGGATTAAGGCGAAGTTGCATACGCAAGGCCCGGTGTTGCCGCCGATTAAGTCCGGCAAAGACGCCGCTGCCGCCACGATTGCGCTGATGAATCGCAGCGCCAAAAACATTCCGCCGAAAAATCTGGTAGAGGCGTTCATTGCCGAGGGTGAAAAAACTACCGTCGCCGTGCAAGACGCCCTATGGGATCAGTTTGGCGCCAAGACGATTACGTTAATGATTGACGGCGCACGCGTGCTGGGGCGCATTTGGGCCGGGGCGTGGTCCAAAGGGCAGGGAAATGCCATCCCGGCTACCAAGCTGGGATTGATTCCTCTGCCAACTTTAATGGAACACTATCGGAATCTGGAGTTTGTCGAGTCGTTAGATCTTGATCAGATCGGACCCAGGCTGCGCCAACCGTAAGACGCAGTTCCGCGGAGTAGAGAAAACTTGCCAGGGCGACTTGGGCCAGCCGGTCTTACAAAGCTGAAGTGCAAGCCGCACACTTGGTCGCGGCCAGCGGGACGGGCGTGAAGCAGAAAGGACAATCTTTCGTTGTCGCTGCTGCTGCGCGCTTGCGGCTGTTTATTGCCTTGACGATCAGGAAGACTACAAACGCAATGATGAGGAAGCTGACCACATCGTTAAGGAAGGCGCCGTAAGCAATAACCGGCATGCCTTTGGCTTTGGCGTCGACCAGCGATGCCGGATGCTGCCCGGAGAGATCAATAAAGAGATTTGCGAAGTCGACTTTGCCGAGCAACATGCCGATGGGCGGCATGATGATGCCATCAACCAGCGAGTTGATGAGCTTGCCGAAGGCGGCAGCGATGATGACTGCGACCGCAAGATCGAGCACATTTCCGCGGGCAATGAAGTCACGAAATTCTTTCAGCATTTGAAATCCTCCTTAGACAAGACCAGAGTTAGCAATCATTGGCAGGTTTTTGCCGGCTTGTATCCAGCTTTTTCTGCGTCGGCTACTGTGTTGAAGACGACCCGGTTTGATTCCTTAATCGACTGGGCCGGCTGGCAGCCTTCCGCGTAATAAACTTTGCCTTGCTTGTCGGCCACGATCTCGACAGCAGCCGTTTCCTCAGACGATTCGAGATCTTCCTTCGCTTGCCGGCGCGCCGCGACCACTTGTTCCGCAGTGGTATCGAGCAACCGGAAACTTGGACCCTCGCCGACCATCGTCACAGTCATCTCAAAGTCGGCACACTTGAGTCGCTGGCCGCGAATCTTCCAGGTGGACCAGCCCGCCGGGACTCGCATCGATTGAGAGATGCCCGCCACAAAGTCGGGCACCGTTTGCCACTTAAACGTTCCGTCAAAACCTAACCAGATCGACATCAACCGGTTGTCGAGAAAGTCGAGGGAGACGGTCCTGATGCCGGCGAAGGCTGCCTTGTCGAACCGCGGATCAAAGTCCGGACTAATGCTGGTTTGCACGACGCCAAATTCGTTGGCCCGGCCGAAAACAATTGGCGGCACTTTGGTCTTCACCTGCTCAGTAGTCATGCCGTTGCGAAACCCAAACATCTCTGGGGCATCGGGCAATTCACTTAACTTCAATGTGCATTTCGACTCCTGCGCGAAAAGCGGCGCGACGCAGAAGAGAATGAGTAACGGGGCAAGTCGCTGGAAGTTCATTTTTGTATTAACGTCGATGGCAACAGTTCACTTTAACAGGGAGCGAATCAATTTCTCGAGTTCGATCGGATCAAACGGAGTCGAAACGTATTCATCACAACCAGCTTCCAAAGCAAGCGCCCGGTATTGGTCGGCGCCGTAAGCCGAGACTGCCACAATCGGCACGTGCGACGACTGCGCGGCGCGGATTTGGCGCGTGGCGTTGAGCCCATCGAGCTCAGGCATCTCCACGTCCATGATGATGAAGTCAGGATTGTCGCGCCCGGCGGCCGCCACGGCCTCCCTGCCATTCTCAGCTTCAATCACCCGGAAACCTTTTTTGCTTAGCCAGGTGCGCAGCATTAGTCGGGTGTCCTCGAAGTCGTCAACGACCAGGAACGTCAGTGCGCGGTGGGTTAAATCGTTGCCTTGGGTGGACATCTTGCTCGTATCAATAAAAGTCCGGGTGATTTCGGGAAAGGACAAACGCCGGGAAGCTTATCACCACTTAATATCCGGGAAGCAATGATTTTATGAAGTGGTACCCGCGGCAGGGGTCGAACCTGCGACCTTTCGCTCCGGAGGCGAACGCTCTAATCCACTGAGCTACGCGGGCAATACTGGCTGGCTGAAAGATATCACAGCATCGACTAGCGTTCTACTTGGCTCTAAAAATCAACTGCCAAGACGCCAAGAGCGCCAGCAAGAACGACAAAAGAAATCATGGTTAAGGACTCGCGACTATTCTTTTACAGATCGGTCCGTTGATGCCTCGATCCATTGGCGACCTTGGCGTCTTGGCGGTTGTCCGGTGACT
>JANLZV010000467.1:0-3694 GCA_031366425.1 Pyrinomonadaceae bacterium
GGTCTGTACCGCACGCGCGACAATATTGGCTGAGTTGTCGTTCCTCTGAACCGCAGGTGGGACAATACATAGTGCTGGGTTATACGGGCCTGGTGCTAATTCGGTTCCGCGTGATTAGCCATTCAGGCTTCGACCTTCACGCCTCTCCAAAACGCCACCCGATCCTTAATCTCGGCAGCGGCCTCTTTGGGCTCGGGGTAAAACCAGGCTGCGTCCGCATTCGTCGCGCCATTGACGGCGAGACTGTAATAGCTGGCCTCACCCTTCCATGGACAGTGAGTGTGAGTGCTGCTTGGCTGTAGAAGATCCTGCTTAACTGAATCGAGCGGAAAATAGTGGTTGCCTTCAACTACTACCGTGTCTTCGCTCTCCGCTATCACTACCCCGTTCCAGGTTGCTTTCATGGTTCCCCATTTCCCTTGCAGATTACTCAGCCCCCGCTAACCGACGGAAGAATCGTTAGTTCACTTCCCTCACCCACTGCTGTATCCAGCGACTCTTTGCGTCGGATGTTTTCATCGTTTAGAAAAATATTGACGTGTTGCCGGAGATGTCCCTGCTCATTGACCACTCGATCGCGAAGGCCCGGATGCAGTTTCCAGAGTTGGGCCAACGCTTCGTTAACGGAGGTCGGGCCGGTCTCAAGCACGATCTGATTCAGGCCGCCAGTGAAGTCTGTTAGAAAGCCCGCGACGTTACAGGTAATCATGGCGATGGCAGAATCCCTTCCGGCACGAGCCACGGATGCATACTGATTTCGAGCCGGCCGGCTTTAACCGCCGGGTCGGTTTCCGCTAATTCCTTTGCTTCCTCGAGCGAAGCAACTTTGAAAACGAAGATTCCGCGCAACCTGCCGTTGTCGCCGAAAGGACCCGCGACCACAAGTTTTTTCATCTCCGCCAGCCGGTTGATATTAGCCATGTGCGCAGCCTGGAGGGCTTCAGTAGCGGGGGTCTTCTCCGGCGTCCATTTCGATCCGCGCGACAAGAACCCGAGATACGCAGTCGTAGTTTTCAGCGGCAGTGTCGGCGACTTCATCACATCTTCAGACCACCAGGGATGCATCTCGGCGATCAGGTGTCCAGTCTTGACGGCCGGACTGCCTTCGGCCCATTCGCGCGCTTCCTCAGCAGACTTCGCCCGCAACACGTAAACGCCGCGGATCTCATTAGTATCCGTGAGCCGGCCGACGATGACTGCCTTTCCGGTTTGCACTAAAGAATTCGCGTAATCGCGCTGTTCGGTTTCCAGGGTCTCCGTCAACGGCGTCTTTTCTCCGGTCCACTTGGGACCACGTTTCAGCAGCGCCATGTGAAACTGCACCATCTTGAAGGCGGGGTTCTTCTTTGCTTGCTCCTGCGCCCGCAAGGGCAACACGAACAACAGAGCGGCTAACAACGATCCGGCAAGAATTTTTTTCATATGTTTCATCGGGGGTCCCGTTTTTACTACTGCAGCTCGAAAAGTATCGATCAATGAATTAATGAATTGCGGCAGTCTTTACACAAACTACCGGCGGCAGACCTTCCATGATCGACTGCCAGGATTCGCCTGCATCAGCCGATCCGAATAGTTTGCCGTTGCGGGTTCCGAAGTAAAGTCCCATCGGCTGTTCGGTGTCGCCGGCCATTCCGTCGCGCAAAACCGTCTCAAACGCGTTTTCCTGTGGCAGTCCATTTGTAAGCGGCTGCCATGATTCTCCCGCGTCACTCGTGCGATAGACCCGCAGCTTGGCCTCAGGAGTACAACGAAATTCGTCTGACTCGAGCGGAATAATGTAAGCGGTGTTGGCATCGTGATGATCGACCTCGATCGCAAAGCCAAAGTCCGACGGGACGCCATTCGCGATGTCGGTCCATGAATCGCCACCATCATCACTGCGGTAAAGACCCCAGTGGTTCTGCAAAAACATTCGTTGCGGGTTTGACGGATGGCTGACAATCTTGTGAACGCATTGGCCCCACTCCGGAAATCGCTGGTCTTCCGGCAAAAACTGCGCGCGCACGCCCTGGTTTCGCGGCTGCCAACTTTCTCCGCCGTCGTCGGTGCGGTAAACGCCACCCGTCGAGATCGCAATGAACAATCGTTGCGTATTTGAGGGGTCCGGCAAAATGGTGTGCAAACAAAGTCCACCACCGCCAGGTTGCCATTGAGTGCGATGCGGATGATCGTGAAGTCCCTGCACGAGGGCCCAGGTTGCGCCCGCATCTGTCGACTTGAAGAGCGCCGCCGGTTCCACTCCGCAGTAGAGCGTGTCCGGCTCATCCGGATGGCCCAGGGCGAGCTGCCAAATTTGCTTGACTGACAGTTCGGCGCTCTCGGGAAACTTGACGCCGTAGGTCTCCGGCTCGGTCCACGTCTTTCCGAAGTCTTCTGATGAACTCAAATAAGAACCCCAGTAAGAACTATTGACCGCGGCCCACAAACGATTGCGGCCGTTTCGATCGTCGTAGAGCATCGCGTAAATCGCGCGCCCCGGAAAATATGGACCACCGACTTCCCAGTGTTGGCGCTGTTTGTCGGAGCGAAGGACAAATGCGCCTTTAGTGGTGCCGGCGAGCACCAGCACATCACCAGAACTGGCCTTAACGTGATTCGTAGTTGGCATGGGGGCGACTCCTATTCGAATATTTGCGAGTGCGTCCTTTTCTAGTCTGTTACTTTGCGGCTTTGCCTCATTATAGAAAACTACTGAGTTAGCGCAAAGCGAACGGTCAAGTTAAGATGTGGTCCCCGCAAAATTTCCCCTCCATTTTCTCGTTCGTGCATCCAAGCAACGGAAAATCTTCTGAAAGTTGAACAGGACCACTGCTATGTTAACCAATTCATTGACAATCCAACTGAGCGGTAAATCAGCGCTCGGTAAAACTTTTTTCGCAGCAGTCTCCGTTGCCCTTGGACTCGGACTACTCCTCGCGGCCGCTGGACATACAACTGCGCGCACTCGCTCGGCGTTTCAAAATCGCAGTCAGCCGCGGAAAGTCTCGGCTAATCAATTTCCGGGGCAAGACCTGGGGGCAAAAATTAACGCTGCCGACAAATCGCTGGGTGCTGCGCCGGGGGAAATTCTGGTCTCGGGCGGCGGCACAATTTCAACTCAGGTAATCGTGTCATCGGATCATGTGTTGCGTTTCCAGGCCGGCACCTACGCAACGAAAACCGCTAACGCGCCAATACTGTTGAAGCCTCGCGCGTCAATCGTGGGTTCGGGTTGGGACGCAATCATTCTCGAGTCCACTGCGACTGGTCAGTTCACCGTAATTAGCGCTTTCAATCACGCGAATGAAAACGGGACCGCCGATTCAAACCTGACGATCCGCGACATCCAAATCAAAGGCGCCAACCCTGGCTTCAACTCCGCGTCGCAGGCAATCTCGCTCGGGAACTGCACTGACTGCCTGGTAGACAAAGTGTGGATCAATGCCACGCGTTCGATCGGCATTCAGCTAGGCGGCTCTTCGCGCAAAGGCTTCTTCGCCGCCAATTCAAAAATTACCAACTGCCTGTTCACGCGCGTAGCTTCGCAAAATCTGGCGTTGGTTAACGGCAAGAACATCGTCTTCGAAGGCAATCGTTTTATGACGTCGGGTCAGCTCGGTGGTCCGGGAAACACCAACATCGACCTCGAGGTAAACGAATCAACCGATCACCTGGAAAACGTGATCATCCGCAACAACCTGATCGACGTCCGCAA
>JANLZV010000487.1:0-2280 GCA_031366425.1 Pyrinomonadaceae bacterium
GTGGGCACAGTGACCAACGTCCTGAGTAATGGGATCTATGTTTACGGGACCACGATGCGCAACGTTACGATTCGAGACAACACCATCCGCCGCACGGGACAGAGCGGCATCCGGATCGAAGGCACAAACATCACCGTCACAAATAATCAGATGTTTGACGTGGGTGGCGGAGGGACTGCGGGCTTTGTGGTGATTGCCAGCAAAAGCCGGGTTATCGGAAACACGATGGTCTACAGCGGCAATGGCCCGGCCGACGGGAGAATGCTGATCGTCGAGGGTGCGCACGGCAACGTCTATCAAAACAATACCGGGTTCGCTCTGACGGGAGTGGTTCGGTAGCGGATTATCCGGGCCACTAGCCCCGACCGGGGCACTGGTTACGCGCGTTGTCGCAGATAGCCGCGCAACTGTGGGAGCGTGGCTTTTCGCAGGAGCGCAGCTTTCGCTTTCCACTCCATCGCGCGACCCATCTCAACCAAAAATTTCGTTTCGCCTGATTCCAACACCGCAGCCGGCTCGCCGTTGTGATAGAGAATTCGGTTGGACGTGAACGCCGTCACGCGGCCGCCCGGCGTAATGATTCCCACCAGATTTAGCGGATCGGCAGCGCTGACTGAGACGAGGCTTTCCGCGTCGTTGTTTGCAGCGGCGGGAGCGCCAAGCGGCAGCCCGACCGTAAGTGCAGTCTGGTCTTTTTGCAGCGAGCGAAGATCAAAGTCAGCAGCTCCGGTGCGCGCGCGCCGCATAGCTCGCAACATTCCCACCGCTTCCGGCAGCGCAAACTGTTCGCCCGACATGCCGCCAACAAAACGTCCGCCCCGAATTTCGCCTCGCGCTTCGAGACGATGAAAAACACGCAAGAACATCCGCCAGGGAACAATGATTCCTTCACGCGGAAGCAGACGTTTGAAAACGACGCCGTAACGCTTCAACAAAATCCGGGCAATCTCCTCGACGTCTTCCGAGTCTGAGAATGAGTTCTCCCTCGTGCTTACGCCTGGTAATTGTTCCCGCTTCAACAGCGACCAACGGCCCGCGCTCGACATTTCGTAAACCGGTTGACGATGCTTTCGTTTGGCGGCCGCTTGTGTCTTGCGGCTCGACGGCGTCAACAGCGCTCGCAAGCCTGCGAAGCTGTCGGAAACGACGAGCCCATTCGCCACCAGTTCCGCGATCGACTCTTCCACCTGACTGCGGAGCAGGCGAGTACCTTCAACAATGTCAGTGAAAAAAGAAGCGCCGCGAGTCGCCAGATACTCGTGTACGCCGCGGGTGGTTTCGGAAAACACCAGACCGTCCAATGCCGGCGCGGGAAACGCTGCATTCCACATCGCAAAGTTTTTGCGGCGCAATAGCGCAATCGGAGTGTTACGCACTGGCGCCGCACCGCGTACACGCTCTCCGCCGTTTTCAGAATTTGCTGCACGCGCGGCCGCGGAGGGCGTTGCGGGCGGGGTCAGTCTGGCCCACACCACTTCACCTGAAAGACACAGAGCATCGAGCCACGCCGGATCATATTCAACCAGACGGCTCGGGAGCAGTTCGCCTTCCCATGCTGCCGCCGGCGCCTCGAAGCCTTCGAGCTGTTCGATAATGGCCCGCACACTCTCCGGCCCTTCCATCTGGTGTTCAGGGGCGACCTTCTGCCACGCCAGCAGATAGCGCATGAAATCCGCGGTGGACACCGGTTCGATTTCCTGACGCAGACGGTTAAGCGTGTAACTATGAATGCGCGCCAACAAACGTCGAGCGCACCATTCAGTCTCGGTTGCGCTCGGGGAAAACTGACCACGAATCACGAAGCCTTCTGCTTCCAGTCTCAACAAACCACCTTCGATCTCGCCACTCGCTAATCCAACAGAACGCGCCAGACTCTCAACCGTAGCCGGACCCAGACCTTCGAGACGTCCGCGCAAAATTTCGACTAGCGCGGTGTCAGACGTCCACTCGGTTTGGGAGTAACTGGCTGGGGCAGTGATTGGAGGATCGAGCGATGCGGAAGGATAGATGGCCAACAGCTGCGGCAAACGCTCGGCTGCCACCCACAACCTTATCGATGGGACCGCGGGCGCCTCGCCCGCATTGCCGATGGATGGGAGCGCGGGCGACTCGCCCGCATTTGATTCTTGAAGAGAGCCCTCCCTTACGGTCGGGCTTCCGCTTTCGTCTGCCGTAACCGAAAGCACGGCCGCTCGGCGATTGTTTTTTAAATCAACAAAATAAGCTTGCCAGTCTTCGGCTTCACGCTCAGTCACAAAACCCAACTCTACTAAGGCATCG
>JANLZV010000520.1:0-6019 GCA_031366425.1 Pyrinomonadaceae bacterium
TATTGGTGCGCTCGCCCTGGCTCAATGGGCCCGTTCTCGACGCCGCGGACGTGTACGTGCGGGTTTCGAATACGCGCCCTTCGTTTCCATTCTGGTGCCGGCTTACAACGAAGCCCTGGTAATCGAGAAAACCATCAACAGCCTGTTGGCTTCGGATTACGACAAGTATGAGATTCTCGTGATCGACGATGGTTCACGGGATACAACAGTTAAGGTTGTCCGCGAAAAATTTTCGGCGAACGTCCGCGTAAAGTTGTTCCCCGTAGTAAACGGCGGCAAGGCCGCGGCGCTTAACTTTGGTTTGAAGTATGCGCGCGGGGAAGTAGTGATCGCGCTCGACGCTGACACGTTGTTTATGCCGCAGACAGTGGGGGCCCTCGCGCGTAGGTTCTTCGATCCGAAGTTGGGCGCAGTGGCCGGAAATGCCAAGGTTGGCAATCGCGTCAACATCGTCACTCGCTGGCAGGCGCTGGAGTACATCACTTCCCAGAACATGGACCGCCGCGCGTTTGCCAGTTTGAATTGCATTACGGTGGTGCCGGGTGCGGTCGGTGCATGGCGGCGCACGCTGCTTGAAGAGGCCGGAGGTTTTCCCGGCGATACGCTCGCAGAGGACCAGGACCTGACCCTCCGCCTCAGCCGCATGGGCTACGACATTGGCTACGAAGAGGATGCGATTGCCTGGACGGAAGCTCCGGACCGATTAACCTCGCTCGCCAAACAACGCTTCCGTTGGGCCTTTGGAACGTTGCAATGTATGCGTAAGCATCTCGATGTCTTGTTCCGTCCGCGCTATGGCACGCTCGGTTTCATAGCGCTGCCAAACGTTTGGATCTTTCAGATCCTGTTTCCACTAATTTCCCCGGTGATGGATTTGATGCTCGTTTACACATTGCTGTCGGCCGGCCTGGATAAGCTTGAGCAGCCGAAGGGCTATTCGTCGACCAACCTTCGCCAGGTGCTTTTCTATTACGCGTTATTTCTCGCGATTGACTGGGTGGCCGCGTGTTTTGCTTTTCTGCTGGAGAAGAAGGAGCAGTGGCGTCTGCTCTGGTGGCTTTTTCTGCAGCGATTTTGTTATCGCCAGGTGATGTACTACGTAATGATTAAGTCGGTGGCGGTAGCGATTCGTGGCGCTGCAGTTGGCTGGGGTAAGCTGGATCGTAAGGCGACGGCGGAAATGCAGTCCTGAAGCGGACGATGCGTCCAGAAGTCCGGCGCAATCCAAAATAACAATTGATGTCTAACAAGCGTAAAGGCATCCTGGTTTATGCGCTGCTGTTGTCAGCGGCTTTCTCTTTTCGCCTGGCGGTAGCGCGTTTCCTTCCCAACGACGATCCGTTTGACGGCAAAGTCTATGCGCAAATTGCGCGGAATGTCCTCGAACAACATTCCTATTCGCATGCGACCGAGCCGCCTTACGAGCCAACCCTAATCCGCCTGCCCGGCTATCCGCTTTTCATTGCCGGAGTCTATTACGTTTTTGGACACGGCAACGATACTGCGGTTCGGATGCTGCAGGCGTTTCTCGACACGATTACTTGCGTGCTGATCGCGATCCTCGCATTTTTATGGGACCCTGAACCGGAGCGGAAACGTCGGAGTGCGATCTTCGCCCTCGCGCTCGCCGCGCTATGTCCGTTTACCACGATTTACGTCGCGACGATTCTTACGGAAACGGGAACAATCCTGCTGGCCGTCGCGATGTGTCTTACGGCTACGCTCGCGTTCACTACGACCAATCAACTGAAAGCGGCTCTGCTTTGGGCCGCGACCGGATTGCTGGCCGGACTCGCCGTCTTGTTTCGTCCGGACAGCGGACTCTTCGCCCTGGCCGTTGGCGTGACGCTCGTCGTAACCACATTCCTACACTCAAGCGGATTGCAGTTGAGTCGGAAGCGAGACGAGGGGCTCTACCGTTTTGCGCGCGCGTCTTATCTCGGCGCTGTGTTTTCGCTCGCGTTTTGTTTGGCCCTGGTGCCATGGACTGT
The DNA here is from genome assembly GCA_031366425.1 of Pyrinomonadaceae bacterium. GTDB lineage: Bacteria > Acidobacteriota > Blastocatellia > Pyrinomonadales > Pyrinomonadaceae > PSRF01. The sequence goes on from JANLZV010000520.1 coordinate 1,992, forward strand.
TCGCAACTCCCGCGTGTTCCATCTGTTTCAACCGCTAGCGCCCGCGCATGCGGAGATGCCCGGCGAGTTTGTGCCGCGCGGCTATCTGTCGTGGTTGCGCACCTGGATCGACGACGGACGATACATTGGGCCAGTGCTGTGGTCCCTCGATGAGTCGCCCATAAAGACCGACGAAATGCCGGAGCGCGCTTTTGATTCCGTTGAAGAGAAACAAAGGGTGGCGGCGCTGCTAGAGAGATATAACCACCCTCCGGAAGAACCGGAGCCAAGTTCGTCGGAACCGGAAAACACGGGTGAAAATCAACCCAGCGATCGTCCTGCCGACGCTAGACCTGGGGCTTCGCCTGAGGTGAGCAGCGCCGCTAGCCGAGCGCAAACTGAAGCTGACGAATCCTCTGATGAAAGTGCTAGTGATGGTGGCGACGCCGGGGAGCGAGACGACGAAGCTGATCCTGCTGATGGTGCTGACGAATCCGCGCTCGATCAATCAGTTGAGATGACGCCGGAGATCGACGCAGGATTTGCGCAACTCGCCAAAGAGCGGATCACGCGACACCCGGTTCGTTACTATTTTCTATTGCCGGTGAGACGAGCAGCCGCGCTCTGGATTGATACGCATTCTCAATACTATCCATTCGAAGGCGAGCTGTTGCCGATCCGTAATCTCAATTACGACGCGCGCCAACAGGTATGGCTTCCACTCTTTGCGGGTTTGACACTTCTCTATACGCTTGTGGGAATTCTCGGCGGCCGGTCGCTCTGGCAGTCGAAGCAGTTTGACGCCCGGCGATGGCTGTTGCTGGTGACGTTATTAATTTTTATCAGAATCGGTTTCTTCGCCACGCTGGAAAACCCGGAACCGCGCTACACCGTGGAGGTCTTTCCCTTCCTGTCGATCTTGGGAGGAATTGGAATGACGCGGCTCTGGCCGGAGCTGATTGCGCGCTTCGGCAAACAGAAGTAGACGGAAAGCTGCTGACGGTGTTTGATTTCGAGGATCGCAGGACAGGCGGAATGCCTGCCCTACTAGTGTGTCCTGCTATGGAGTGGTCGTTGGGCTGGCACGTTCCGCAGGAGGCACGCGCGCCGGATCCGAAGTATGCAGGTGGATCACTTTCCAATCTTTTCCCACGCGCTTGAAGACCAGCGTCATGCGACCCGAGGCAGTGTCAGGTGAGCCTTTGTAAGTTTGCGACTGCGTCCATAAGCAGCTCACTACCGCGCCATCTCGGCCGAGCATCGTGATAGACACATCGCGGACGTCGAGCTTCACATCTTTGACGTCCTTGTAAGAACTCTCGCGGTTCTTGCGCATCTGCTCCCAACCCCTGGTTACCGAACCGTTGCTGTTGAAGAGGATCAAGCGGGGCGAGTTCCAATAAATGTTCGTGACCACGTTAACGTCGGCGGCGCGAATTCCATTAAGCAAGGCGTTGAAAGTTTCCGCGACGGTGCCTGCGGCCGAGGCCGGCGTGGAAGTGACCTTTGGCTTAGGTTCAGTACGGCGCGGCGCGGGTGCCATGGTGGCCGGCTTTTGCATTTCGGTGTTGCTTTGCCCGCCAGACGCTTTATTAGTGTTGGGTGTGTTAGTGGTGCGCGGGCGCACCGTCTGAGAGGAATTTGTATTTTGGGCCAGGGCTGTCGGTGCGAAGATAGCGATGACGAAAACGGCAATCACTAACAGTCTGCTGCTCATATGCTACTCCTCTTAGAGTTTTTGACATTCGGTCGCGGAAGCGAATTCCAGACTAACCAATCCTCACCATGGTACTCCACTACGCAGTCTTTCGACAGAACGTTTTTGTCCGAGAATATCGAAGACTTCAAACATCGATGGCCCGACAGACTGACCTGTCAGCATGGTTCGCGAACCATTGATCAGGAGTCCGGCCTTTACTGCCGCTTCCTCCGCCACCTGTCGCAGCGCGGCTTCGGCCGTTTCCAGATTGAAGTCTGCTAATGCTTCCAACCGCGCAGCCAGCGTTTGCAACAGTTCTCTGAGTTGCGGATCTTTACGCAAGTTTTTGTTCACCGCAGCTTCGTCGAAATCGAAATCATCGGAGAAATAAGCGCGGCCCTGTGCGGAAAAGTCTTTGAGCGTGTGGTAACGCTGCCGGATCAAGTCGAGCGTTTTTAAAAACCAAACGCGATCGTCATCGTCATACTCTTCGCGCCATAGCTTGTTTGCGCGTAGTTCGGCCTTGACCATCGGCAACAATTCTTCCACCGGCATGGTCCGCACATACTCGGCGTTCATCCATAAAGCTTTTTCGTCGGTCCAGTGGCGCGGATCGTTTTCCTGGAAATTGAAAACGGCAGGTGAGCGATGAATCGCTGTTAGTGAAAACAGGTCAACAAGTTCATCAACCGACAGCATCTCTTTTCCTTCGGGAGGCGCCCAGCCCAGCAGGGCCAGGAAATTGCGAAAGGCTGCCGGAATAAAACCGCGATCTCGATAAGTAGTCAACGAAACCACTTCACCGTGTTTACGTTTGGAAAGCTTTCCTTTGTTCGGAGCGAGGATCAAAGGCAAGTGCGCAAACACCGGAACCGCCGCGCCCAGGGCCTGATACAAAAGGATCTGCTTGTGAGTGTTGGTCACGTGGTCCTGGCCGCGAATCACGTGCGTGATCTTCATTTCGATATCGTCAATAACTACCGACAAGTTGTAGAGCGGATGGCCGTCAGAACGGAGCAACACCAAATCTTCAATTTCTGAGTAGTCGCGCTGCTGCGGACCGTAAACGACGTCTTCGAATTGCGTTTGGCCTTCGCGCGCAACTTTCAACCGCACCGCGTAAGGTTCGCCGTCCTTCGCTCGCCAGTCCGACTCTTCTTTTGAGAGTTCGCGATAGGGATTGCTGCGCGCATCCAGACCCTCGGTCGCGTGGGCCCGCGCGCGATCGACTACGCCCTGCTTAACGTTGGCATCGTCGCGTTCTCGCTTGGGGGTGAAATCTCGATAGGCCTTTCCTTCAGCCAGGAGTTGATTCGCCGCCGCGCGATGCTTGTCCGCATTCGCCGACTGGAAAACCATCTCCTCGTCAAAATTCAGACCTAGCCACGCGAGTCCTTCGATAATTGACCTGGTGGATTCTTCAGTCGAACGTTGGAGATCGGTGTCTTCAATTCGGAGCAAAAACTTGCCCCCGGTCTTCTTCGCATAAAGCCAGTTGAAAAGCGCCGAGCGAGCCGCGCCGATATGGAGATAGCCGGTTGGTGATGGAGCAAAGCGTACCCGAGTGGTCATAGGCAAATGATGAACGCGGAACGCTGAATGATGAACTGAAGCCAAATTGCTTTAGTTCCGCGTCCAGCGTTCCGCGTTCAGAGTTTAATTTTATGGCGGAGATGACAGGATTCGAACCTGTGAAGGGCTTTTGACCCTTAACGGTTTAGCAAACCGCCGCCTTCAGCCACTCGGCCACATCTCCGCGCCCGGAAAGGCGAAAAATCATTCTAGTCGGCAGCTAAGGATTGTCAAGGCAGGCGTCACCCGAGTAGTGGGTCAGTTTCGTCACCTATGTCCGACAAACTTCAGTTTGTCGAGGCGTTGCGACAAGCTGAAGCTTATCGGACATCAAACTGACCCATTACTGTCACCCGACGCGTGCGGACTCGTTCAGTCAAAACCGTTCGCCGGTGGTCGCGTATTATCTATGGGTTTGCCCGTTGAATGGTTTAGTCCTGGGCCAGTAGCGTTTCACGCCACCAAACTAGCTGGGCGGGGCGCGCGCTGGAGTTGCACCGGAAGCTTTGGCGCGCAACAAATTTTTGCGAGGCGCGCGCGGTCACCCTGCATCGTCGAATCACTGGAGAGCCACATGCGCACTTCACGAAAGATGCTGGCTGCATGAGCCTCTGGAGGCTCGACAATCCGGTAATGAATCCATTTGCCGTCGCGACGTGAAGCGACCACGCCCGCCCGTTTCAAATAAGCCAGATGCCGAGAAATCTTGGGTTGATTGGTCTGGAGCACTTCCACGAAGAAACAGACGCAGACTTCGTCGTCCCCCATGAGATTGATC
>JANLZV010000550.1:0-5688 GCA_031366425.1 Pyrinomonadaceae bacterium
GGGCGAATTCGGCATTCACGAGTTCGTTAATATCAAGACGGTTTGGATCAAGTGACAATACGGGACGCGCCGTGCTTTTATGTCACTATCTGATTCCAAGTCAACGGTGAGCACCCCCAAGCTTACTTAGAGCAACTGAAAGCGAGAACACTGTGTCCCGGCCGTGACCAACTTCCTTTCAAAACATGAGAGTTCGACTGTGAGTGAAGGCTTGGTTCGAGCAAAATCACGCGCGCACTTCGGCTTCGTGCTGTTGCTCAACGCGACGCTGTTGTTCGCGGCTTGTAGCAAGAGCGACCTTCCCGTCGCTTCAAGGTCTCCAATCCGTTCATCAGATACTCGCGCGGATCAGCGGAGCGAGTTAGTCGACTTAAATTCGGCTTCAAAGACCCAATTGATTTCTCTGCCGGGAATCGGTGAAGCGCATGCGCAGCAGATCATCGAGGGGCGGCCTTACCGTGACAAGAGGGAACTGGTCCGCAAGAACATCATCTCGGAAAAGACTTATGAGTTGCTCTCTGAAAAAGTGATTGCCAAACAAAATTGAAGAGCGGTTCGCTTAAAAACTTCGCGGGCAAATGATGGAAGGTTGAAGATGGAAGATTTCGAAAAACTTGGCGCGTTCTATCTTGGACGACCCTATGACCTGGGTACGAAGCAACGCAAGGATGGAATCCTGCTTTACGATTCGAAGGACCTCCTGACCCACGCGGTTTGTGTTGGCATGACGGGAAGCGGCAAGACCGGTCTCTGCCTCGCCCTTTTGGAAGAAGCGGCCATCGATGGAATTCCTTCGATCATCATCGATCCAAAAGGCGACCTTCCCAACCTGTTGCTGACCTTTCCCGATCTTAAACCAGACGACTTCGCTCCCTGGTTTAACGAAGAAGACGCGCAAAAGAAAAATCTTTCAACTGCTGAGTTCGCGGCGCAACAAGCCGAGTTTTGGAAAAAGGGCCTGGCCGACTGGGGACAGGAGGGTTCGAGAATTAAACGTCTGCGCGACGCAGCCGACTTCCGCGTCTATACGCCGGGCAGCAACGCCGGGATTCCCGTTTCAATTCTGAAGTCGTTTGCCGCACCTCCGCCGAAGTTGAGGGAAGACAGCGAACTCCTGTCAGAACGCGTGAACACGACCGCGACCAGCTTGCTCGGTCTGTTAGGCATCGACGCTGATCCGCTCAAGAGTCGTGAACACATTTTGATCTCCAACATTCTTAATAGTGTTTGGTCGGCGGGAAAAGATCTCGACATCGCCGGCTTGATCCAACAGATTCAATCGCCGCCGATGACGAAGATCGGGGTGATGGATATCGAATCAGTGTTTCCCTCAAAAGAGCGTTTCGAACTCGCGATGTCTCTTAACAACCTCCTTGCCGCGCCAGGTTTCAGTTCCTGGATGGAGGGCGAGGCGCTCGACATCGAGCAGATCCTGCATACGCCTGAGGGCAAACCGCGAGTCTCAATTTTTTCGATTGCTCATCTGAACGACGCCGAACGAATGTTTTTTGTTTCCCTGCTGCTGAATCAGGTATTGGGTTGGATGCGAATGCAGTCGGGCACTACCAGTTTGCGGGCGTTGCTCTACATGGATGAAATCTTCGGCTATTTTCCGCCCGTAGCGAATCCGCCTTCGAAGTTGCCGCTGTTGACGCTGTTGAAACAAGGGCGCAGCTTTGGCCTCGGCGTGTTGCTGGTGACGCAAAATCCCGTTGACCTCGACTACAAAGGCTTGTCCAACACGGGCACCTGGTTTATCGGACGTTTACAAACTGAACGAGATAAAGCGCGCGTGCTGGAAGGACTCGAAGGAGTCGCGGGGGGCACGGGGATGAAGTTTGACCGGCAGGAAATGGAACAAATTCTGGCGGGACTGAACAACAGAATATTTCTGCTAAACAACGTTCATGAAGATGGCGCGGAAGTTTTTGAAAGTCGGTGGGCCATGTCTTATTTGCGTGGGCCACTCACTCGCCAGCAGATCAAACAACTGATGGATCCGATCAAAGCTGAGACTCCGCAAGTCGCATCGGCGGAATTGGCGACTGCGCAATTGGCAGTCACGGCCGCGAGTGGGGAACCGGCAAAAGCGAAGGCGGGTTCAAACCTTCAGCCAGTCTTGCCTCCGGGTGTGTCTCAATATTTCATTCCGGTGCGCGCGGCCCAACCCGCTGGGGCCACGCTCGTCTACCACCCCGCAGTGCTGGGAGCGGCAGCCGTGCGTTTCAGCGACAAAACGATTGATACGACCCGCGAACTGTGCGTGAGCGCGCCAATTTCTGATGGAGTAGTGGCTGTTAATTGGGAGAGTGCGGCTCGCCTGGATTTGCCGGTTGAAGACCTGGAGAAGGCGCCCGAAGATGATGCGCAGTTTGTCGAGCTACCCGCGCCCGCCGGAAATTCAAAGAGTTACGACAAGTGGCAAAAGGATCTTGCTGCCTGGCTCTATCGCAGTCAGAAACTCGAGCTACTGAAAAGTCCGAGCCTCGATCAAACTTCAAATCCGGATGAGCCGGAACGCGACTTTCGCATCAGGCTGCAACAATCCGCGCGCGAACGTCGTGATGAAACCGCGGAGCGTCTCCGTCAAAAGTATGCGCCGAAGATTGCCGCTCTCGAAGAACGAAAGCGCCGGGCCGAGCAGGCGGTTGAACGTGAGGCGGAGCAGGCAAAAGGACAGAAGATGCAGACGGCGATTTCATTTGGCGCTACTTTGCTTTCATCCTTCATGGGTCGCAAGGCGATCAGTTTATCGTCGCTGGGTCGCGCAACTTCCGCGGTGCGCGGCGTCGGTCGTTCGATGAAGGAGTCGCAGGACGTGGGCCGCGCTGAGGAAACTGTAGCCGCAGTGAATGAACAACTCGCGGATCTCGACGCGCAGTTTAAGTCGGAAATGGAAGCGATCGAGAAATCAGGCGATCCGCAAACCGAAATTCTTGAGACGACGATTGTGAAGCCAACTAAGGCGAATATCACGATCAAGCTGCTGAGCCTGACGTGGGTTCCTTATTGGCACGATGCGCAAGCACAAACTACTCCCGCCTGGGAATAACCGAAACCTTGCCCACGTGGGCAAGCTTCAACGATTAGTAATAGAGAAGGAGACAGAATGGACGAACTTATAAAACAGGTAACCGCGAAAGCCGGCATCTCTGAAGACCAGGCCCGGTCGGCCGTGAACGCAGTGGTGGATTTTGTGAAGGACCGACTGCCGGCCCCAATTGCGAGTCAGATTGAAAATGCCATGACGGGTGAAGGCGGCGGCATTGGCGGCACTGTCGGCGACATGGCGTCGAAGGTCGGCGGCCTTTTGGGCTAAGCAGATTCGACCGCGATTTTGAAAAAGCCGGCTGCGTTGAGCGTGGCCGGCTTCGCCATGTCCGACTTGCACGCCCTTTCGAGTAAACTCCACGCCATGCCGAAATATGCCGCGTTTCTTCGGGCCATTAATGTTGGCGGTCACACCGTTAAGATGGACCACCTGCGCGAGTTGTTCGAGCAGATGGGTTTTGCGAGTGCGGAAACTTTTATCGCCAGCGGCAACGTCATTTTTGATTCGAAGTCAAAAAATACCAAGGCGCTGGAACGCAAGATCGAACGAGGGCTGCTTGAGGGTCTGGGTTACGAAGTCGCCACTTTTATCCGGTCGATTCCGGAAGTCGAAGCCGTGGCCCGTTACCAGGCATTTCCGGATCTTGATGCCGACGGTATCGTGCTCTACGTCGGGTTCGTAGCCAATGGACCAGATGAAGAAGCGACCCGGCGCCTTCTGTCTTTGACGACCACGGTTGACGACTTTCATATCAGCGGCCGCGAAGTCTATTGGTTGAACCGCCGAGCGTTGGGCGAGTCTACGCTGCCCGGCGCTAAGGTGGAAAAGATGCTGGGGATGCCTTTGACGCTGCGAAACGTAAATACCGTGAGAAGGATGGCGTTGAAGTACTCGCCGGACGCTAAGAGCCAGCCGGACGGAAAAGATCGTTGAGTTGCGCGTAGGCTGCCGCGTCGCTGAACGATGCAAACGACCCGGTCTCTTTTATTTCTTTGGCGACGCGGATGAAGCTTCCCCAAGCGATCAAAGAAAGCGCCGAGCCAACTGAGATTCGTCGAACTCCAAGTTCCGCGAGCCGCGAAACCGAAAGATGAGAGTTTCCCCTCGAGACCAACACGTTGACCGGCTTCGGAGCAACTGCTTCCACGATTGCCGCGATCTGATCTTCATCGGCCACGCCCGGCGCGTAAAGACAATCGGCCCCAGCCGCGGCGTAAGCCGTCAGTCGTTCAATCGCGACGCGAAACGGATCGGCGTCGCCTAAGAGCCAGGTCTCGCAGCGTGCCGTCAGCACGACCGGAACGCCTGACGCATCGATCGCCGCGCGAGCGGCCCGCACACGTTCAATTGCCAGAGGCAATTCGTACAAACCGCCAGCGTCGTCTCCTTTGGCATCCTCGATCGACAGGCCCGCTACTCCAGTCGTCACACACAATCCGACATTCGCGGCCACGTTTTCAGGTTCGTCGGCATAGCAGTTTTGAAAATCTGCGTTGATCGGCAACGACGTTGCCGCTGCGATCTCGCGAATGTGTCCGAGCATGTCGTCGCGTTTGATTGCCGACACGGTATCGGGTAGGCCTCGACTGAAAGCAAAGCCCGCAGAGGTAGTTGCAAGCGCGGGAAATTCGAGCCGTTCGAGAAACAACGCAGTGCCGATGTCCCACGGATTCGGAATTACGAAACAACCAGACTCGTGGAGCGCGCGAAACGTTTTCACGGCGGATATTTGCCGGGCATTTTGTTCAGTCATGCGACGATCCTAGATCGGTTTTGCAGGCGCGCGCCAGCGTGAAAAAAGATCGGGCGGCGAGTAGCGTGCTAGCTGAACGTTAGGCCGTGAATCATCGACCTCGAAACCCTCCTCGAGGTCGGGTTAATCCTCGAAAATTAGCGGTACGGTTTACCTCATTATCTGTGCGTCATCACTCTTAACAGCAGGTCGCAACTCTGCTAAGCTACCCGCGCCCTTCGAAAAAACGGCGGCATGACCTGCCGCTAATGTGGACTCAACTGACCCGACCGTAACGGTAATACCTGGATAACTGACGCTCTCGGTCAGCTCTCGCAATGCAAAGCGGGTTTACTGGTCGCCCTGCTCACCCTTCGTCGCTCGCGCCGAAGGCCAGGCAGTTGTCGGGGCGCAAGTTGCTCTCAAGCCAACAACGCTAAGGCATGTTCTCAATGGATCAGGCCGTGGGTGTCTCACATCAGGAGAACTATCCGTGTACCCCCGCACCACCGTCCTTGCTGACGATTCGGAAAGATCGTGTGCCTTACCTCAACCCAAATGGAGGCGATGATAATGCGTAAACGATTGTTCGTCGGACTGCTGGGAATCATCCTCGCAGTCGGTTCGAGTTTTCCTTTCTTTAGGTCTGACGCGGCCAACACACCGCAGCAGGAACACACTTCAAAAAAAATTCAGTTACCAACCTCGAAATATCCCGACTTCGATATCCGGCTGGTGGGTAAAGGCGAATTCGCGGACGAAGATATACCTTCCACGTCAGCCAAACAGGTCGCTGAACGCAACCCGGCAATTCAATCGCAGGTTTCCGCGGTCGAAGCGTTTCGATCGGAAATCGGCGGCGACAAAGCCGGCAACCTTCGTGCGACCGTAAACGAAGCGGGCG
>JANLZV010000603.1:0-5296 GCA_031366425.1 Pyrinomonadaceae bacterium
GCCCAGTCCATTAGGGCGAACGGGGTGGTTCAGCCGGTCTTGTTGCGCCCAAAGGGCGAACGCTTTGAGCTTATCGCCGGGGAGCGGCGCTGGCGGGCCGCGCAGCGGGCGGGCCTCGAAAAAATACCAGCGGTCCTGCGCGAGGTTTCGGACGATCAGGTTCTTGAGCTAGCGCTGATCGAGAATATTCAAAGGGAAGACCTAAACCCTATTGAAGAAGCCCTCGCTTACCGAAAGCTAATCGAGGCGCTGGGTTTAACTCAGGAAACAGTTGCCGAGCGTGTCGGGCGCGATCGCTCTTACATCACCAACTACCTGCGTTTGCTCCGACTCCCGGATGATATTCAGTCTCTCGTCCAAGCGGGACGGCTTTCCACCGGACACGCTCGCGCCCTGATTGGATTAGACGACACGGATGTCCAACGCCGGATCGCCCGGAGGATTTTAGAGCAGGATCTTTCGGTAAGAGCAACGGAACGAATCGTGCGCGAGGCTGCTAATCCGACTCCCAGCACGCGCGCGGCGCGGGTGCCGGTTGATGCTAACGTCCGCGCGGCTGAGACTAAGCTGCGTCGCCAGTTCGGAACCCAGGTTCGCATAGTTCACAACAAGGAGGGCGCGGCCGGAAAGATTGAGCTGGAATTTTACGGCGCCGAGGATCTAAACCGCCTGTACTCTCTGCTGATTCCGGCGCAAATGTAATTAGTACAATGGATTTAAAGTACAAAGTACAACCAAGACGGTACGGCGCAATGATTCGGGAGGTCTCGCCTAGGAATGGCTCCGGTGGCGATTCGCGGGCTCCCGCGCTTGACCGTGTTTTTTGCGGGTGTTAGACTCCGACGCTTTTGGTTACAGAGTTTACTGGGAGGATGCGGGTGACTGTCTTCGCTTTTTTTGAGAGCTCGATCCAGTTAGTTCCTGACGGAACGCTGCTCGTTCACCTTCTTCTAATCGTCGGCATGGTGGCGTTGCTCAATGCTACTTTGCTGAAGCCCATCAATCGTGTTCTTGAGGAGCGCGAGCTGCGCACCAAAGGGCGTTTATCGGAGGCGGCAGCCACGCTCGCGGTGGTTGATGAGCGAATGCGTGAATACGAACATCGATTACGGCAGGCGAGAACTGACGGATATTCACTGATGGAACGCGAGCGCACGGCGATTTCGCAGGAGCGCGATCTAAAGGTGACGGAAGTCAGGGCGGAAATCAGCCGCTGGCTTTCTCAAGAACAAGATAAATTGAAGTCCGCCTCTGCCGACGCAAGAAAAACATTGGACGCGGAATCCGGTGCAACCGCGTTGCAGATTAGCCGACAGATTCTTAAACGAGAGATTCGGGAAGACCGAGTCTCATGAGTGCCGGATTACTGATTGTGCAACTCGCCATTTTAAGTCAACTTCGATTTCTAGCTTTGAGCGAAGGTGGGGCCACACCCTGGTGGACGGACTACCCGGGACTCGAACTGTGGAAATTTTTCAACCTCTTCCTCTTCATTGTGGTCGCTCTGCTGTTACACCGAAAGTTTGGCAGGCCGATCCGCGAGAAGCTCCGCCAGCGCGGTGCTTCGATTAAGGCCGAATTGGAAAGGGCGCGCGGCGACCGAGACCTGGCGCTCGCTAAATTGGCGGAAGTGGACTCTCGCTTTGCGACGCTTGATGCCGAAGTTTTGACGATCGCGGAAAAGGCGCGCGTTGAGGCCGAAGCCGAACGAAGGCGTTTGATGGCTGCGACTGAGGCCGAGATAGCCAAGATTCGCGATCAGGCGAAGCGGGAAATCGAAGGCGCGGGCCAAGTTGCTCGACACGATCTTCGGAAGTTTGCAGCGCAGGAAAGCGTCAGACGCGCAGAACAGATTTTGACCAGAGAGATTCGACCAGAGGACGACGCCCGGCTGATCGGCCTTAATGTAGACGATCTCGGGAGGACTCAACTTTGAGTTCACAGACGGTAGCGAGGCGTTACGCCACAGCGCTTGCGGACGTAACATTGGCGCGCGGGGAAGCCGCTGAGGTCCAATCGGAATTGGCCGGCTGGGAGCAAATGATGCTATCAAACGCATCTTTGCTGGAAGCTTTTACCAATCCGACCGTCGCCTACGACCAAAAAGGGAAGGTCCTGCAAGAGTTAATTAGCCGCACTAAAGTCAGGCCAACGACTTCAAACTTTCTTCGACTATTGTTAAAGAATCAACGACTCGCCGATCTCCCGCAAGTAAACGAAAAGCTGGCCCAGGTTCTGGATGAGCGCGCCGGACTGATCAGCGCTCAGGTAACATCGGCTCGCCCGGTGCCGGAGGCCACCAGAATCTCTTTGGAAGAGAAGCTGGGGAAACTAACAGGTAAAAAGGTGCGGTTGACTTTTGCAACTGACGAATCGCTGTTGGGCGGAATAGTCACCAGAATGGGTTCAACCATCTACGACGGCTCAGTTCGTGATCAACTTCGGCGGCTCGGCGAGGAGCTTGCGGGTTAAGTTAGAGGACAACGATGCAACCAATTAGAGCGGACGAAATTAACGAAATCATTCGAAAACAGATCGAGAGTTTTGAGACCGGCGTGACTGTGATGGAAGTCGGCACGGTGATCAAAGTGGGAGACGGAATTGCCGAAATCCACGGGCTTGAAAAGGTCATGGCCGGCGAACTCCTCGAGTTTCCACACGAAGTACGTGGTCTCGCACTGAACCTTGAAGAAGACAAAGTCGGCGCCGTTCTCTTCGGCGACTTCCAGACGATCAAAGAAGGCGATCTGGTTAAGCGAACTGGCCGCATCATGCAGGTGCCGGTTGGTGATGCGCTCGTCGGCCGCGTAGTTGATGCGCTCGGGAATGCAATCGACGATCGTGGTCCGATCGTCACCGACACATTTTTCCCGATCGAACGAATTGCGCCGGGCGTCGTCGATCGGCAGCCGGTGAAAGAGCCGTTACAAACCGGTCTCAAAGCAATTGATGCGATGGTCCCCATCGGGCGCGGTCAACGCGAATTAATCATTGGTGACCGGCAAACGGGAAAGACCGCAGTTGCGGTTGACACGATCATCAATCAAAAAGGCAAAGATGTAATCTGCATCTACGTTGCGATCGGCCAGAAGGCTTCAACCGTCGCTCAGGTGGTAAAAACCCTGGAAGATTTTGGCGCCTTGGAATACACGATCGTGGTTAAAGCAACTGCTTCCGATCCGGCGGCGATGCAGTTTCTCGCACCGTATTCAGGTGCAGCGATGGGCGAATACTTCCGCGACAATGGACGTCATGCATTGACGATCTACGATGATCTTTCAAAGCAGGCTGCCGCGTACCGCGAGATCTCACTACTGCTCCGCCGGCCGCCGGGTCGCGAGGCGTATCCGGGCGACGTGTTTTATCTCCACTCTCGCTTGCTCGAGCGGGCCGCAAAGATGTCTGACTTAAAAGGTGGCGGCTCATTAACGAGTCTGCCGATCATTGAAACGCAGGCTGGAGACATCTCGGCGTACATCCCTACCAACGTGATTTCGATAACGGACGGACAGATATTCCTCGAAGCGGATCTTTTCAATAGCGGCATTCGCCCGGCCATCAACGTAGGTAACAGCGTTTCGCGAGTGGGTGGCTCGGCCCAGATCAAGGCAATGAAGCAGGTCGCGGGAACACTGCGAATTGATTTGGCGCAGTTTCGAGAGCTGCAGGCGTTCGCGCAGTTTGGATCGGATTTGGATAAAGCGACTCAGGCTCAGCTCGCTCGTGGCCAGCGCCTGGTGGAGATACTAAAGCAGCAGCAGTACGAGCCGGTCAATGTAGAGAACCAGATCCTCGTAATTTGGGCCGCCAGCAATGGCTACGCCGACGACGTTGCGGTTGAGGACGTTAGAAAGTTTGAAGCCGAGCTATTGAAGTTCGTCGAAAACTCGCATCCCGGGCTACTACAGAGCATCCGAGAAAAGAAGAGTTTGACTGAAGAAGTTACAGCCGATCTTAAGCAAGTATTGACTGATTTCAAGGATATCTGGGGCGCGAAAGCTGACGCTTCGTCAGCGGAGTCGACTTCCGTAACCAAGTCGGCAGGCGCGTTGCAGTAGGCCCCCACCGGAGCGCAATCTTCGCCATCAATGCCTAATCTCCTGGACATTCGCCGGCGCATCAAGTCGGTTAAGAACACTCAGCAAATTACCAAGGCCATGAAGATGGTCTCGGCCGCTAAGCTGAAGCGTGCGCAAGATCGCGTGGTTACCGCGCGTCCGTTCGCGAACAAGATGACAGAGATTCTAAGTGGACTCGCTGATCGAACCGACGAAGATTTTCATCATCCCCTACTCGATACCCGCGGTGACGAACGTTATCTCCTCGTCCTGGTAACTGCCGATAAGGGGCTCTGCGGGGCGTTTAATACCAACTTAACCAAAGCGGCCCAGGCCTTCATTCGGGATAACCCCGATAAGCAAATTGAAATACTGGCAATCGGCCGCAAGGGAAGGGACTTCTTTCGACGTAGAAGCGCTAGCCTGGCCGGCGAGTATATTGGGATAACCGGTAAGGGCCGAGTGGATTTGTCGGAGGCGCTGGACATTGCTCGCGATATTATTAAGCGATTCAGCGACGATGAAGGAATCGATAAAGCATTTATTATTTACAACGAATTCAAGTCGGTGATGCAACAACGTGTCATAACCGAGCAGCTGCTGCCGGTTGCTCGCCAAGCTTCGACAGCTGAGGCGGCTCCAGATCAGAGTTTGTCGCTAGTCGACTATATTTACGAACAACCCCCAGGTGAGATCTTCTCACGCCTCCTTCCTCGCTTAATCGAAACACAGATCTTTCGCGCTCTGCTCGAGTCAATCGCTTCCGAGCAGGGGGCACGCATGACCGCAATGGACTCGGCTTCCAAGAATGCGCGCGAGCTAATCGATTCGTTGACTCTCAACATGAATCGCGTACGTCAGGCCGCCATCACGAATGAAATTATTGAAGTCGTATCCGGGGCATCGGCCCAATAGGCCGCTGGCTACGGCAGTGACCTGGCTCGAAATAAGTTCCGTGCGCAAATCAGGCTTACAGGGAAGCGGCAGGGGCGGCTTCCCTTTTGTTCATTTTGAGCTTTCGATGATCAAGCGATGATGCAAGCGATGATCAAGCAATGATCAAGCAATCGCTAAGCAGCAATGGAGGAGGACGAAACACATCCGCACGTCTGCGAATTTGGCGCTACGGCCCCGTGCTTTTATGGCTTGTGTTCATCTGGTTCGCCTCGACAAGCAAATTCTCAGCGGCTAATACCTCGCAACTCATTCGTCCCTTACTTTTTTGGCTTTTCCCGGAC
>JANLZV010000625.1:0-3630 GCA_031366425.1 Pyrinomonadaceae bacterium
GGCTCCGATAGCTTCTGGCGTTACGTTGGACCACACGAGGCGTCGCATCAGTGGTGGGGACACGTGGTCGGGTTCAAGAGTTATCGCGACCAATGGATGAGCGAAGGCTTTGCGGAGTTTTCGACTTCGCTCTATGCCCAATACGTGCGACAGGACTTGGCGAAGTTTGCAGAGTTTTGGGACGACCAACGTAAACGAATCACAAACGCCACTCCGCAAACAAAAGGCCGCAAGCCGTACACAGTTGGACCAGTCACCCAGGGCTACCGGCTAAACAGCCCCAAGACGGGCCCGATTGCCCAGTCGTTAATCTATCCCAAGGGCGCGTATATCCTGCATATGCTGCGGATGATGTTGTTTGATCACAAGGGCGGTGGTGACGCGCGCTTTCGCGAGATGATGAAAGATTTTGTCCAAACAAATTTCAACAAAGACGCTACGACCGAGGATTTCAAACTCGCAGTCGAAAAGCACATGCTGCCGGTGATGGATTTGGATAAAAACGGGAAGATGGATTGGTTCTTTGATGAATGGGTCTACGGCACTGAGATTCCCGCCTACCGGCTGACCTATCAGGTGGGCTCGGCAAACGGCGCCGCAACTCTGACGGTACACATCACGCAGTCGGGAGTGTCGGACCACTTCCGCATGCTGGTCCCGATCTACGCCGATCTCGGAAAGGGTTGGACCAGGCTGGGCGCGGCTAAAATGACCGGCAACGGCACGATTGATATTCCCAACATTCCGCTGCCCTCCGCGCCGAAGAAAGTCACTCTGTGCGCCTTGAGCGACGTGCTCTACACCAGCCTCGATACTAAGTAAACCACGGCGGAGGCCCGACCGTGAGTGAGGGCTTTCTCTATGCAGGGCACTCGGCGGAGGCACTCGGCACGGCGCGCGCTCGACCGTCAGGGAGGGCTCCTGCTGTCTGCCCACTGCTCACTACTTTAAGCCCTCCCTAACGGTCAGGCCTCTGCTGTTGCCTACTGCTCCCGCCTACTGCTCACTGCTTAATCCGCCAGCCCCATCTGCCAGAGCATGAACGCGTAGTCGAAAGCCACTTCGTGCAGATAGTCATAGCGACCAGACGAACCGCCATGACCCGCGCCCATGTTGGTCTTCAAGAGGAGCGGATTGTGGTCCGTCTTCATCGAGCGCAAACGGGCTACGAGTTTTGCGCCTTCCCAGTAGGGGACCTGGCTGTCGTTGAGCGACACCTTCACCAGCATCGCCGGATAGTCCTGCTTCGTCACGTTGTCGTAAGGCGAATACTTCTTCATGTAATCGTAGGCAGCTTTCTCGTTTGGGTTGCCCCATTCGATGTATTCGCTGGTCGTCAAAGGCAGAGTTGCATCCAGCATCGTGTTGAGCACGTCAACAAACGGTACTTGCGAGACTACTGCCTTGAACAAATCCGGACGCATGTTGGAGACGGCGCCCATTAGCAACCCGCCGGCGCTACCGCCCTGGATTACTAAACGATCGGGAGACGTGTACTTGTTCTTGATCAGATGTTCGGCGCTCGCGATGAAATCAGTGAACGTGTTCATCTTTTTCATCATTCTGCCGGCGTCGCGCCACTCTTCACCCATCTCGCCGCCGCCGCGAATGTGCGCAATCACGTAGATTGCGCCGCGATCCAGCAACGCCAAACGGTTTGACGAAAATGTCGGATTCATCGACACGCCGTAGGAACCATAACCGTAGAGCAAGAGGGGCGCCTTGCCGTCCATTTTGGTGCCGCGTCGATAGACCACCGAAAGGGGAATCTTTGTGCCGTCTGCCGCGGTCGCAAAAATCCGCTCGGACTGGTAGTTCGCCCGATCGAAGCCGCCGGGGACTTCGGTTTGCTTTTTGAGCGTGCGCGTTTTCGCGTCCATGTCGTAATCAAAAACTGAAGTTGGCGTCACGAGCGACTGATAACCGAAACGCAGGGTGTGCGTTTTGAAGTCGCGATTGGTGCTGACAAAAGCGGTGTAGACCGGTTCCGGAAAACTCAGCCGGTGAGACGCTTTGGTTTTCAAATTGGTAACCGCGATGTGTTGCAGTCCGCCTTCGAGTTCTGAAACGACCAGGTGATCGGCAAATAGATCAATGTCGTCAAGTTTGACTGCCGGCCGGTGGGCAATGATCTCTTTCCAATTTGCTTTGGCGGGATTCGCGACCGGCGCGGTGACTAAACGAAAATTCTTAGCGCCTTGATTGGTGCGAATGTAGAAAAGATCGCCGCGATGATCTACTGAATATTCGTGTTCCGCCTCGCGCGGCAAAATCACTTTGGGGGCGAGTTCGGGCTTGTCCGCCGGGACGTAAAGATACTCGGTAGAGGTCTTGCTTCCGGAGGCGATTAAAATCATGGCCCGGTCGCGCGTGCGTCCGCCGTAAACGTCGAAGAGTTCGTCTTTGTCTTCGAAAATGAGATCCGTCTTGTCGGTCTTGATCACGTGCCGGAAAAATTTGTCCGAACGCTTCGTCTTGGCATCTTCCGTTGAGAAGAACAGAGTCTTGTTATCCGTGGCCCACATCACCGAGCCCACCCGCTCAAACGTTTCCGGCAGCAGTTCGCCGGTGCGCAGGTCCTTAATCTGAAGTTTGTACTGCCGGTATCCGGTGGTGTCGGTCGAGTAAGCAAGATAATTGCCGTCGTCACTTACGGAGTAAGCGCCGAGACCGAGAAACTTCAACCCCTTCGCGAGCTCATTCATGTCCAGGGTGATTTCTTCTTTTGCATCGAGGTTGCCGCGTTTGCGCGCATAAATTGGATACTGCAGTCCCTGCACGGTGCGCGAATAGTAAAAATAATCGCCTTCGTGGTATGGCACATTTTCATCCGTCTCTTTGATGTGGCTGACCATCTCTTTGTAGAGCTTGTCCTGCAGCGCGGCGGTAGGACTCATCGCTGCTTCGGTGTGTGAATTCTCGGCTTCGAGATAGCTGACCACTTGCGGGTTCGACTTCTCGCGCAGCCAGAAAAAATCGTCAACTATAGTTTCGCCGTGAATATTAAGCGTCCTGGTTTTCTTTTCTGCCATTGGTGGTTTTAGTGCGGTCGCGCCGCCTCCGTTTGATTGGGCCAACCCCGCGGAATTAGCGGTTAGAATTAAGCCAAATAGCACTAGCGCGATCTGGATTATCGACTGTTTTCTCATAGGGGCCTCTTTATTTGAAAAGCTAAGTTGTATAGTCAAGGGTAACTGCGTCGCGAGCTTTCACTGCAATCGTCCTTCGGAAAACTACCTGTCTCGGAATTTGTTGGTACCGGCACCCGGCCGGCTTAGTCGTGCACCGTTCAACCACGGGGCGGACGACCCCAACCTGATCCTACGTACTCGCCGTTTTCTACAATGCACGGGACCGTCGGGTCACCGTCTGAGTAAGCGAGCATTTCCGCGCGCCGTTGCGGATCATTTTGCGCGTCGTAATCCTTAAAAGGAATGCCTTCGGCCTGGTAGTGGACGCGTGCTTCCTCACAATATGGGCAGCCCGGCTTGGTATAGAGAACGAGATCCAATGCGGCAATTCCTCTCGGGCGGACCAACACGTGCGCGGGCCTGCCTCGTTTGAGATTTAACAGACGGACAGTCTGTCTACGGTGCCTCGTAGTTTACCAATCGAACCCCTTGGTTGAGA
>JANLZV010000650.1:0-2222 GCA_031366425.1 Pyrinomonadaceae bacterium
ATCCGGCGTTATTGATCAGCATGTCGACCGTCAAACCGCGCTTCTCTGCTTCTTCAAACAAACGTGCCGGTGATTCAGGCTTGCTGAGATCGAGCGCGACGTACTGCGCGCGAATGCTGTTGGAACGGCCGAGTTCGTTGCATAGCGTCACGAGCTTTTCTTCGGAGCGCGCCACGAGCAAGACATTGCGGCCACGCGCAGCAAGCTTGCGGGCAAAGACTTCGCCAATGCCGCTGGATGCCCCGGTGATGAGTGTTGTGTTCATTGATCGTTCGCTTCGCCAGCGAGAGCCAGAATTCTCTGCTTTATGTCTTCGGACATCCACAGACCCGCATCCTGAATGCGAGGAATCAACGGGGCGATGGCGCTCGTAAGGCCTCGAGATTTTGCTTCAAGCAATACCCTGAGACAACCCCAGACGTTTAGTCCAGCAGCCTGTGCCGTCCGACGTGCCAGCGCATCATCGAGAAGAAGCACTCGGGATGGATTCTCCAGAGCTAACGCCATAGCCGACAACTCGCCAGCTCCAAGATCGAGCGAGAACCACTCTGATGGCATTGATGAGGGATTCACAATGGTCAACCAGGCATAGCGCTCCAGGTCTGGAACGTCGTGACCGCGCTTTTTACCTTCGTCCAACTCGATAGCCACAGCCGTTGGCGTCCAAACTTCGTCAAACAAACTGGGCAGCCATTCAATTGTTCCTATGCGATACAAGTAGAGCAACGGCGAGGTATTGCAGATCGCATCACTCATGCTGCTTCTCTAGATCGGTCAACTCCGCGGCGAAAGGAAAGACGTTGTACTTTCCAAGTGCCTGCAGGAATTCTACGCGCGACATCCCAGCGAGTTCTGCTGCGCGACCCGACGAAAGACGTCCCAACTCGTAAAGCTTAACCGCCGCGAGCATTCGCAACTCGCGCGCGAAGCCGGCTTCGTCGGTTTTTTCCGCCAACAAAACCTTGTCAGGTACATCTATGACGATTTGTCGCGTTGACACCTTGAATCTCCAGGCTTCATCGTGCCATGACCCGATGCTTGCGAGCAAACGCTTCGCCAGTTTCCAAAGACGCGCCGGTGATGAGTGTTGTGTTCATAGTCTAGAGATTACGCGCGAAGGAAATTAGCAGGGTCACAAAACGCCGCGCCTACCACGCTTCGGAGGAACGTCGATGATGTCGAAGGGTTTTAGAATTATGTCCTCCGCACGATGTTTCCTGATTGCGTTCAGGTCGACAAGAAGCGATTCCCCGGTTGAGTCCCCAGGTTGACCTCGAATGATTCTAACCTTCTTGGCGTTACTATCGCGCAGCATGCCACCCGCAGTTTCGATCGCTTGGGTTAGAGTCAATTTCGGCTTAAGTTCAAGAGCTTGGGGCGCCACGACTGCGCCGGTTACGTACACCGGAGCGACCTTATGCACCATGACGATGTCACCCTGCTCCAAATATGGATTAGCCTTCTCATCTTCGCTATTCAATCCCGATACATTATAGAAATACAGCACTGGTAACGGTGATACGGTTGGGCGACAATCTACACAGTCCATGACGTGGCCCTCTGGCTGCCCGCACTTGAAGCCAGGCGCATGGACAATCTGAACCATTTCAAAGGCGTTGTCGTTCGCGCCACCGGCCATCTTAATCGCTTCACCCAGCCTCACTGGGCGCTCTAATTCCAAGCGCCCGGGTGACCGCACTGCTCCCTGAACCAAGACACATAGTGTTGCGGTCGCACCAGCATTCTGCGAGTTGTTCGCGGACGCCTGAGCCGGAATCAAACCAGCGCTTAACAGCACAAGCCAGCCAACCGCCGTTACTGCCAACAGGGATTTCATTTTCATAGGATATTTCAAGGGACTTTAGCTGATCTCCAAAACACTCAGCTCAATTACGTCCGCATTTCCTGCGCGCAAGTTATCCAGTGTAACTTGCGACGGCGCCTTATCCAGATTGATGCGCGCCACCGCGGCTTCAGCGCCTTCAAAAACGATGTTCTCCATCTCCTGCACGTTGATGTGTTCGCTCTTAATCGCGTCGAGCACGGCTGCCAACACGCCGGGCCGATCGAGATGACGCACGACCAGGCGGTGCGTGGCGGGAGTTTGTCGCGCCAGGTTGACCACGTTGGGGACGTTCCCGGCCTCCTTAAACTCGCGAACGATCCTTACCGTTTCCGCGGCAATTGCCTCCTGCGCTTGATCGGTTGAGGCGCCGATGTGA
>JANLZV010000654.1:0-3330 GCA_031366425.1 Pyrinomonadaceae bacterium
ACGTTTGTCATGAGGGGCAAAGAATATCTAGTGGCAATTTTTGCTGAACACGGACTCCTGCGAGCTGAGACGATGCGCTTCTCGGATGAGTTGCGTTCGCCGGCAGACGTGGGATTACCTGAAAAGCCGAAAGTGTCGAGCACGGCGGTTAAGAAGTTTGAGAAATTGATCAGTGCGAAATCCAAAAGCAAGCCAACCGCCAGCAAGCTAAAGGACGAGCAGGCGGAACGTTTACTAAAATTGGTGAAAAAGAAAAGCGCAAAGCGAGAGAACATCGTTGAAGTGGAAACGGAAGAACGTGAACCCGGAAAAGTGATCGACCTGATGGCGGTGTTGAAGAAGAGCCTCTCCGGAAAAGCTTAGTTACCAAAATCTCGCCACCGGAAATCCTTGAAACTGAAACGAAAATCACCCAGCCCGACTCCGGACCAGGTGATCTCGTTAATATCAACTTCAGCGCCCGCTCGGCGTAGTCGTTAAGCCTGTGGTCGAGTTTCGATTTCGCCGGTGCGCACTAGCGGGTAACCATCGGCAAAGCCGCTCAAGCTGAGGTTGTAATGTTTGATCTTCGAATTCAGCGTTGTCACCTTCAAATTTAACAGCCGGGCGGCGCGTCCCTGATGCCCGGCGGTTTGCAGCAATGCCCGCTTGATCAGGTCAACTTCAAACCGCACTACTTCGGCGTAGAAGTCGAGGCCCTGGTCGAGATTCACGGTATGCACTTCGCCGATGGACTGCACTTCACGTAGCAACCGCAGGGTCAGCGCTCTCAGATTTTGTAAATTGTTCGCCGGCTGGACGTTCTCAAGTTCGCCGTTTGCCGTCGCGCTATCTACTACATCGATGTCTTCGGTTTCCCAAACTAGTGTTGATTCCATATTGTCCTCGCTTCGGTTCTACCCTGGGGATTGGTGGCTGATTGTTTAAGAATCCTCGATAAACGTCCTGCCCGGATTGTTTGTTCAAAAGCACCATCGCAGGTTTTGCGCATCGCGCTTTCAGAATGGCGCTACTTATACGCCGACTTTTTGAGATGCGTCACGTTTTGTGACAAAAGGGCAACGGCTGGGGACTAACGGGCTTAAGCGTGGGACAACTTCGGCGGCGAGACGGCTTAGGGAAGTTTGCCGAGCGCTTCCTGGAGCTTGTCTCGATAGTTGCGAGAGAGTGTTAGTTGAGTGCTGTCGTTGAGGATTACGCGATATTCGCCATGAAACCAGGGCTGCAGCTCCTGCACGTGAGCGAGGCTGACGATTGACGAGCGATGAATGCGCACAAACTTCTTCGGATCTAATTGAGATTCAAGACTGGTGATGGTCTCCCGCAACAAGTGGGACTTCTTGCCGCTATGGACCGACACGTAATTGCCTTCCGCTTCGATCCATGAAATGTCCCCAGTCTCGAGAAAGTAGATCCGGCCGCCCGATTTGATCACCAGGCGCTCAAGATACTTGTTTCCGGCCTTCATTTCTTCCAACAGAGCAAGGATGCGACGGTCGGTGCCGCCGTTTCGGTCATGAGTGATCTGCGTTCGGGCGCGCTGCCAGGAAATGTCGAAGCGCTCCTGGTCGAAGGGCTTGAGGAGGTAATCGAGCGCGTTTACTTCAAAGGCGCGCACCGCATACTGATCATAGGCAGTTACGAAAATTATGTGTGGGATCTGTTTGCCCAGCGATTCCAGCACCTCAAAGCCCCCAACTTCGGGCATTTGGACGTCTAAAAAGATGACGTCGGGGACATGGGCCCGGATTGCTTCGAGCGCTTCGCGGCCGTTAACCGACTCGCCGACTATTTCCACCTGAGGGTCGCCCGAAAGCATCTCGCGCAACATTTCGCGCGCGAGTGGTTCATCGTCGACGAGCAGAACACGGATCTGAGGAGAGTCAGTCATAGGCTTTTCTACTCCAAACAAGGCCGAATGCCCAGGAAGCGCGGAACCCGCTTGGGCTTACACGCTCGACATTCACTTTTGATTAACTTTTTTTAAGACGCGACGACGGAAGGCTTTGTTAACAGTCTGAGATCCGGGGCGACCGTAGTTCATGGTTCGATTGGGGCGGCAGCAACAAGGTTGTTGTGAAAAGGTATTTCCAGGGTAACTACCAACCCGCCCTCGGGACTGTTGCTTAAATCGAATCGATGAGCCGTTCCGTATAACCGTTCCAACCGCGTCTCGGTATTTGTCAATCCCAGGCCCTTTTTGAAAAGGTTCTCGGATGTCCGATGTTCTGAAATACCGGGGCCGTTGTCTCGGACTTGAATACGAAGCGAGCTCCCGACTTGTTTCGCATCAATTTCGATCAGTCCGGGAGTGGAACGGGGTGCGATGCCATGGCGGATCGCGTTTTCGACGATGGGTTGGAGGATGAGGTTGGGCACTTTGGCGTCGAGGGTCTGTTCGTCTAGGTTAATTCGAGTGACGAGTCGATCTTGAAACCGGATCCGTTCGATCTCGAGATAGCAACTAAGAAATTCCATCTCAGTTTGCAGCGAGACCTCCTGAGCGCCGGAGTTTTCGAGGGTCAGCCGCAGGAAGTCCCCTAGCCTCGTGATCATCTTGCGAGCTGATTGCGGGTTCTTATTCAGGAGGGCCGAGATCGAATGCAGCGTGTTGAAAAGAAAATGAGGATGCAGTTGCATCTTCAAGGCGTGCAGTTGAGATTGGGAAAGTTGGGCTTCGAGCTGCAGCGTCCGCAATTGGCCCTCGCGGTAGCGGCGGTAGTAACTAAAGGCATAAAACGTGATTGCGATCAGCATGTAAATACCGATGCCCTCACTGAAATTAGCCACGACGAAGTTAGTGACACTTTCAAAGGTCAGTGGCTTGCCCATTCGATATCCGAAGTTTAACCAGATGATCACTCGGCCGAGCGCGGTAACGAGGACGCTGAGAATCAGAGAGATTGGAACGTGGAGTAGGGAACTGCGAATCCAGTTGCCCCGTTCGATCGGCAGACGAGCCGCCGCCAGCAGAACGAGGGGAGTGGCCAGCGCCCAGACGATCGCCCAGGTCATTTGCAGGTAGAACGAATCAACAAACGGCATGGGCCGTTCGGATCGATAGGAACTGAAGTAGCCCTGAAGGGTGAAGACGATGCCAATGAAGATCCAGATGCCGATGATTAGCGCTACGCCAATCCAACGCCGCATCGGACGCACGCTGATGCGAGGCTTGCTCGCGAACTCCGGATCAGTTTCGTCAGTCATGAATAATAATCTGCGCCAATAATAATCTGCGTTGGCCCAGTCAGTAGGGTCTGTTCAAGTCGCTAGCAGCAGCGCCCAGCGGCGTTCATCATAGACGCGCAGCCGTGGAAGCGCACAACGCGA
>JANLZV010000660.1:0-2537 GCA_031366425.1 Pyrinomonadaceae bacterium
GTTAGCTCCAAGTTCATTGTGCTCATCCGCGGATAATTGCTTTCTGACAATCCGAAATCCCAAGTTCGCAATCCGCAATTCCGAATGTCCACTTCCGAATCCGCAATTAGCAGTCAGCAATCCGCAATCGGCCTGCCGACGACGTTCATTGATCCGCCGAGCGGTTGGACGTCGATCGGGTTTCGTGAGCTGTGGGCTTATCGCGAGTTGCTTTACTTCCTGACGTTGCGCGATGTGAAGGTGCGCTACAAGCAGACAGCACTCGGCGCTGCCTGGGCTGTCATTCAACCGCTCTTCATGATGCTGGTCTTCAGTTTGTTTTTTGGGCGGCTGGCGAAGATTCCCTCGGATGGAATTCCGTACCCGATATTTACTTTCTGCGCGCTCCTGCCGTGGCAACTCTTCGCACACGCCTTGACTGAGTCGAGCAATAGTCTGGTGGCTAACGAACGACTAATAACCAAGGTCTACTTTCCGCGCCTGGTCGTTCCCATGTCTGCGGTGCTTGGAGGGCTGGTGGATTTTGCGGTGGCCTTCGTCATCCTGCTCGTAATGATGTTTTATTACGGCATCGTTCCCACCTGGGCGATCGTCGCATTGCCGGCCTTCATTCTGCTCGCCATCATGACTGCGCTCGGAGTTGGCCTCTGGCTTTCGGCGCTCAATGTGAAGTATCGCGACGTGCGTTACACGATCAACTTCGTGATTCAATTTTGGCTGTTTGCTACGCCCGTTGCCTATCCAAGTTCGCTTGTGCCGGAACGCTGGCGCGCGCTCTACGGATTGAATCCGATGGCCGGCGTGGTTGACGGTTTTCGCTGGGCGCTGTTGGGCAAACAACCGCCCGGCGCGATGCTGGCGGTCTCTGTCGGCGTTGTGGTTGCGATTCTTATTGGCGGCCTCTACTACTTCCGCCGCATGGAGCAGGAATTCGCGGATGTTGTTTAGGAGCGACGGACGACAGACGACCGGGGACCGGAAGAAGGAGCGGAGATAGACTTTTCACAGAGCAACTCGTTGAAGAGTTCGACCGCGCGTCTCCGATCGTCGGTCCCCGGGCTGTTGAGGGCAAAGGGCCAGATCATGACTTTATTACAGCAAATGGATGCTGAACGATATCGGTGCCGCGAGGTTCTGCGGGACGAGGTACGTCAGCGTCTTCATGCGGCCTTGACTGAACTTGCGCCAGTTCAGACAGTGATTGTGTTTGGTTCCCTGGCAAAACCGGGACGATTCAGCGAAACGTCCGATGTGGATGTTGCGCTTTGGACCGAGCCCGCTGGGATGACTACTGATCTACTAACGAGTTTGCTGGCCGAACGACTGGGTCGGCCTGTGGACGTGGTTTTGCTGTCTGAATGTCGTTTCCGCGATCGTATCCTGCGCGAGGGGGAAACATGGACGCTCTTGGATTAACAGTTCTGCTGACCGAGTTAGAGGCGGATTGTGTCGTCGTTGCGGACGCCTCACAAAAGGCAAAAACTAGGCTGCTGGAAAAGCATCCTGGCCACTTGGAAGCGTGCGCTTACGAAGCGTCGCGACTATATAACGTACTTGAGAAAATGCTCGAACGGATTTGCGAAGATTTTGAGAATCACTTTGAAAAACGTGGCGATTATCACGAGAAACTGATCCAGCGGTTGACTCTCAATCTCGAAGGCATTCGTCCAGCGTTTATTCCTCAAAATCGTATTCAGAGTATTCGAGAATTGAAAGGGTTCCGGCACGTAACGCGTCATGCCTACGACTTAGTGTTGAAGGAAGATCGGTTGGCCGAAATTGTGCGCCTGGCCGAGGAGGTAGCGCGGGAGCTTCCGGCATGGTGCAGGGAATTTGGTCAGACCGTTAGGGATCAACAGGGCTGGTGATTAAGAAGCCTTCTCGCTTAAGAGGTCGACTAGCGGTCTCCGATCGTGTTACGCCCCCTGTCCGTCTTTCTTTTCGGTTTCCGGTCGTCCGCCTCCGGTACTTCTTCTGACTTCTGTTCTCTATGACTGATATCGCCATTAGCTGCGAGGGCCTGGGGAAGCAGTATCGCCTCGGCGAGCGTGAGTCGTACAAAGCCCTGCGTGACGTGATTACTGACGCCGCGGCAGCGCCGTTGCGTAGTCTTCGCGCCTCGCTTAATGGTCGCCGGTCGTCCGTCTATGGTCCCTCTTCCAACGGTGACTCAGCACCGCTGTCGCCTCGCTTCTGGGCTTTGAAGGACGTGTCCTTTGAAGTGAAGCCCGGCGAAGTGATTGGAATTATTGGCCGTAACGGAGCAGGGAAAAGCACGCTGCTCAAAATTCTTTCGCGAATCACCAAACCAACTCGTGGTCACGCCGAAATTCACGGTCGCGTCGGTTCGTTACTTGAGGTCGGCACGGGCTTTCATCCAGAACTGACAGGCCGGGAAAACATCTATCTGAACGCCGCAATCCTGGGAATGCGCAAGGCGGAAGTCCAACGGAAGTTTGACGAGATCATTGCCTTTGCGGAAGTGGAAAAGTTTATCGACACGCCAGTGAAGCGTTATTCCAGCGGCATGTATGTGC
>JANLZV010000630.1:0-12466 GCA_031366425.1 Pyrinomonadaceae bacterium
TGGATTTTCAGCCTCGACGCGGACGAACGAGTCTCAGAACCACTCCGGCGAGAGATTGAATTATTGAAAGCCGGGTCGAACGACAATCTTGCCGATGGTTACCTGGTTCCACGACGTTCATATTATCTCGGCCGCTGGATCAAAGGCGGTGGCTGGTATCCCGACTTGCAGTTGCGGCTCTTCAGAAAATCGAAGGGTGGGTGGAACGCACGAGTGATTCACGAATCAGTGAAAATGAACGCGGGAACCCGCCTCGAAAGGCTGCGCGGCGACCTTCTTCACTACAGTGTGCGCGACGCGACCCACCATCATCGAATGATCGGGGAACGGTATGCGCCGCTCGCAGCCGAGCAGATGTTGTCCGAAGGACGAAAGACGTCTGCGGCAAAAATCGCTGCGGCGGCGCCTTCGGCTTTCATCCGAAGTTTTCTGCTGAAGGGTGGTTGGCGTGACGGAATTGCCGGGTTAAGCATAGCTAGTTTTGCGGCGCATCATGCGTTTTTGAAACATGTCATGCTTTGGGAGAAGCAGAAACCAAAGGACAGCGAGCAGGCGCGGTAGCGGCGAGACGGCGGAGCGCCCGGTGAGGAGTTGAACGCCGCAAACGCAACCTATGCAAAATAATATACAATGCCTCCCGGCATGCACCTTTCCCTGACATCAATCCTTCCTGACTTCACCTTGATACCGTTACCATTCCTTTATGTTGCCGCTGGCATTTTTGGCGGAGTGATCGGCAGCTTTCTAAACGTGGTAATTCATCGGCTGCCGCGACAGGAATCGATTGTCTTTCCAAATTCGCGTTGTCCATCGTGCGAAACCGCAATCGCGTTTTACGACAATGTACCGGTACTGAGTTATGTCTTGCTGGGCGGGCGTTGTCGATCGTGTAAGGTTCGAATCTCGCCGCGCTATCCTGCGGTTGAAGCGTTGACTGCCCTGCTCTGGGTCGCTGTCGCCTGGCGCGATGGTCTAACGTTCGCACTCCCGTTTGACTTAATTTTCGTGACCGCGATCGTAGCGTTGATTTTCATCGACGCTGAACACATGATTTTGCCCAACGCGATTACGTATCCGGGAATTGTATTCTCTTTGATCGCACGGGTTACGATTCCCTACCTGATGGCCCAGCCATACTTCGATGATGTGCCTGGGCTGAAACAACTATTACCAGCGGGTTGGCCAGACCCGGCCGTTTCCCTGGTCGGAGCTGTGATTGGGGCGCTGATTGGCGGTGGCTCGCTCTGGCTGATGGGCGAGGCATGGAAACGGCTGCGCGGAGTTGAAGCCATGGGCCTGGGCGACGTAAAGATGATGTTTATGGTCGGCGCATACCTGGGCTGGCGGTTGACTATTCTCAACATTTTTTTCGGCGCTCTGTCGGGTTCGATTATCGGCATCCTCCTCACCGTGCGGGAAGGCCGAAGAGATTTGCAGAGTTTGCTGCCGTACGGTGTTTACCTCGGAATCGGCGCCATCGTGGCACTCTTCTTCGGTTCGCAGATCGTTAATTGGTACGCCGGGTTCTACCAATGAGTTGTTCGTGGCTATCACAAATGACCTGTCGCGATACTGATGCGCGGTAACCGCTATCAATTCGGGCTCACCTTGCTGACAGGCTTTTTCCTGCTGGCAACTCTCTTCGCTGTTTTACTTTACGCCTACACACCTTCAACTCCGGCGGCTCGTGGTCCACTCCTGCTGACTGCTTTCGTGGCGATTCTGTTTGGTAGTTTGGTCTGCATTCTGTTCTTGCTGCGCTGGCTGCTCCGCCCTTACCGGCAGCTGGTTGGTGAAGCGGAAAAGGCATCGAGCGACGGATCGTACAAGTCTAAAGATGAAGGCGAGTTTGTTCTCGAAACGTTTCAGTCGGTCGTGGCCCAGCTTCAGGAACAGCGAAAGGCGCTCGAGCATTTGAGCGCACAGGCAAGCAAGCGCGCAGATTCCGCTGAGCGTTTTAGCGAACGCATCGTTGCCAGTGTGCCTTCAGGCCTAATTGCTTTCGATGGGAGCGGCCGATCGATGGTTATCAACGCTCCCGGACGCGCGCTGCTTGAGGTAGACGGTGCGGCGCTAGGCCAACCCGTGGCGGCGTTGCTCCAAAACATTCCCCAGCTCGCAAAATTAGTTGAAGACTGTTTGAGGACGGGCAAGCTTTACCGGCGCGAAGAAATTGAAACGCTAACGAACGGACGCGAAACGCGTCGCCTGGGCGCCACGGTGGCACCGATCGAATTAGCTACCAGCGCGGGCGAACGAGGTGCGGTTTGCCTCTTGACCGACATTACCGAAGTGACAACTCTCCGCGAGCAAGTCGCGTTGAAAAATAATTTAGAGAGTTTGGGCGAGATGTCCGCCGGGCTCGCCCATGAATTCAAGAACGCCATCGCGACGCTCCATGGTTACGTTCAACTTTTGCAGAATTTGGAGATGAACGAAACGGGTAAAACTGCGGCGGCGTCTCTATTGAACGAGGTCAGAAATTTGTCTGACATGGTTACTTCATTTCTGAATTTTGCCCGCCCTCAACCGCTGCAACTCGATGAGGTTCGATTGGACGAACTGATCGAAGATTGCGCGATTGAGCTTAAGCCGCTTTTGAGTCAACTCGAAGTTGACTTGAAACTGGTCCGAACGAATGACGATTCAACTTCATCAACTCACAAGGACGAGGGAATCACGATCCGCGCGGACGAACGAATGCTTCGACAGGCCGTGCTGAACCTGATCCGGAATGCCGCCGAAGCCATACCTGACGGGCAACCCGATCGCCACGTCACAGTCACCACCTCGCCGGAACGCGACCACGCGGGAAAGCGTTGGGCGGTCGTTGAGATTATAGACACTGGGAAAGGGATCCCTCCCGAAGACCTGCAACGAATCTTCATTCCCTTCTTCACGACCAAACCGACGGGACACGGCATCGGTCTCGCTCTTGCGCACCGTGTGATCACGCAGCATGGCGGCACCCTCGCCGCGGCGAACCACGCCGAGCAGGGCGCCGTGTTTACTCTTCGGCTACCGACCTAATATTTTCCTGACTGGAATCATCACAGAAAAAAGCCGGCGGAAGTGTTGACACTCGCCGCCGGCAAAAAGGAAAAGACAACTTCTACTTCGGATTTAGGCCTTGCTGCGCCTGCGTTTTCGCATTTTCGCAGCAATGCCACTTAACCCTGTTCCCAATAACAGCAGGGTCGCGGGTTCAGGAACTGCGGCCGTTTGCTCTCCAGTCGTGCCCGCCGTCAAGCTGGCAGTGTGGCCGGATTCTACAAAAAGATCCGCGAGCGTTAGACTGAAGGAACCGCTGGTGACGCCATCGTTAAAGGTAAAGACGGTCGGAGTGTTATCAAAATTGATGCTCACTCCTCCCTGGTTTACGTTCGGGGAAACGGTGCCGAGCACCGTCGCGGTGTAAGCTGCGCCCTGTCCGCCGTTGATGCCGCTGGGCGATGTGAAAGTTATGTTCAGGCTGAAAATTCCTCCGACGAATTGGCCGGGGGCTGTAGACAGCGCAAACGTTCCCAGGTTGTTCGCACCGCTCAAAGCGCCGATTCCCAAAAACGTCGTGCCGGTAAATTGGCTGTTGCCGACGAAACTAAGATAAGGGACCGAAGTTGCTCCGGTGGTGAACCCTGAGATCGTCACCTCGTCAGCGCGCGCCTGACCTTGCGCGATGAACATGATGCCGATGAGTGCGACGGCCAGAGATAGCGACTTGAACAATCTGGTGATTTGAGACTTCATAATACTCCTCATGCGGTTGAAAGCAGACGCGTCGGTAATAGGTCTGATCAGGAGCGGGGCAAGTGCTATCGCTGAACTACCTTAATAAAGAGAACGTGCAGCAATATGAAACTGGCAATCCCAAGACGATTCCAGAAACTTCTGCGGCTACTGCGTAGGCTTCAGTTTTAAGTAGAACTACTTGGCAGGAACGATCGTGAGAACAGCTATTTCAGGGGGAACGCGGAACCGGACAGGGAAAACGCTTGTGCCGACGCCGGTCGTGACAAACATGTGCTTTCCATCTTCTTCGATATGTCCTGCCGCGTAGCGTTGGCCAAACATTGAGGGAACGATCCGGCGTCCGAGCAACGGCAGATTAACCTGTCCGCCGTGGGTATGTCCCGCCAAAGTCAATTGAAAGACAGGCGGAAAGCGCGGCAAGATGTCCGGATTGTGTGTGAGCGCGATTGCCGGCTCGCCTTCCGGAATTCGTTTAGCCGTTCCGGCAATGTCATCCTCGTGGCTCCAGGCATCGGCGATGCCGGCTAACCAAAACACCTGGCCGTCGCGTTCAAGGCGGACCACGTCGTTGTCTACTATCCTAATCCCCTGCCCTTCAAACGCCATTCGCACTCGCGTGGGGTCGTACCACCAATCGTGATTACCCATCACCGCATAGACGCCCAAAGGCGCGTGCAGGTTCTTTAACTCGGCAGCTATTGCTTCCGGAGCGATTGGTGTCGAATGCCATGTGTCGCGTACCACGTAATCTCCCAGGAGAACGATCAGATCAGGTTTGGTTTCATTCGTACGCTCGACGAGCAGCTGCAACTTGGCGATGTCGATAAAGGGCGCGCCGGCGTGAATATCAGAAATGGCGGCGATCCGAAGACCGCTCAGACCGTTTGGCCAGCGCGGCAGAGCGATCGTTTCATCGTTGATGATTAGACGATTGGGTTCGATTGCGAAGGCCCAGAAACCGAGCGCGATGAAAGGCGCCGCGAGCAGGCCGGCAATGATGAGTCGTCTTTTACGTTTGGCAGTCAAAGGAGAATTCCTGAAAGTGAACGTATTGGTTTGTGTTTACAGCCCACTCGGAAAGTATTCACTCCAGCGATGGTCAACCAACGCGCTGATATCCTCGCGGACGATCAACTCCTTCGGGAATCCTGGTTTGGTTCGCGCGTCGATTACGATCGGCCCGCGATATGAGAGATGATGACGCACGACCTTTGTCTCGGCCGCGTAAATATCTGCCGCAGGTTCAAAGCGCGTCCAGGTTGACCAGAGGAAATCTGCGGAACGGCGAGCCACGCTAGCGTCATCGTGTAACACGACCAGCGGCCACGTTGCGAACGCCTGATCCTGGGCCAAGCGCGCCGCGAGTTCCGGGTCACCGGCATAGGCCTCGCCCGAAACTACGAGACACCCGCCGCAAAACACTTCGGCCTGTTTTAGCCCTCGCGGTAGTTCACCGGCAAACTCGCGCGGGAGATCGCGAACTGCGTCTCCGAGTCCAAGCATGATCGCCTTGCTGCCTTCGTTAACCTTTCCGCTTGTGTAATCAAGCGTGTCCATCGACACGTTTGAGAAAATAAAGAGATCTGTTTCCGGATTGAAGCGCGCCAGGACATGCTCAAGCAGACTCGGAAAATTGCTGAGGTTCTGGGGCGTATCGGTGAGCAGCAAAAACTTCGTGAGCGAAAGTTGTCCTTCGCCAAGAATTCGGAAGCCCGACACCAACGCCTCGCGCGCGTAACGTTCCTTTACTACTGCGGCGCAAAGCGAATGAAATCCTGTTTCGCCGTAGGTCCATAGGTCACGCACGCCCGGCATCACGAGGGGAAACAACGGAGACAGCAAACTCTGCAGATAGTCGCCGATAAAAAAATCTTCCTGCCGCGGCTTGCCAACGACGGTGGCTGGATAGATCGCATCGCGGCGGTGAAAGACGGCGTCGACTTCAAAAACCGGGTATTCGTGTTCGAGAGAATAGTAGCCGTAGTGATCCCCAAACGGCCCTTCGATTCGTCGCGTGTGCGGAGCTGCACTTCCCACTAGCGCAAACTCTGCCTCCGCCGCCAACCGGTGACGACGCAATTCCGGATCAGGATTTCGAAGCTGGCTAGCGGTCATCTTCAGCTTTCCCCCGGCCAGCAATGAAGCCAACATTAACTCTGGAACGTCTTCCGGCAGTGGCGCGATCGCCGCGAGCATCATCGCCGGCGGACCGCCCAGGAATACAGTTACGGGCAGGGGTTGGCCCAACGCCTCGGCCTCGCTGTAATGAAAACCGCCACCCTTTTGAATTTGCCAGTGAAGCCCGGTTGAGTGGGCATCGTAGACCTGCATCCGGTAGATGCCGAGATTGTGTTTGCCCGTCGTCGGACTCTCAGTGTAAACCAGCGGCAGAGTGATAAATGGACCACCATCTTCCTGCCAAGTGGTTAACACGGGGAGCTCGTTCAGTTTCGCAGGTTGATCAACCACCTGGGTGACGGGGGCGCGACCAGTATTCTTTGTTCCCAGCCGCAGCAGCTCGACGCCCAGCGATCGGTGTTTCCATAACTTCGCTGGCTGCGGCGGCAACAGCGACTCTGCCACCTGGACCAGTTCTCTTACGATCGCTTCCGGCTTTGGTCCAAAGGCAAGATCGAGACGTCGACGAGTGCCAAAGAGATTGGTAACGACCGGATAGCGGCTTCCCTTCACGCGTTTGAAAAGCAGCGCGGGACCTTCGCGTTCGATCACACGCCGGTGGACTTCAGCCAGTTCTAGGTACGGATCGACCTCGGATTCAATCGTGACGATTTCGTTTTCTCGCGATAAACGGTCGAGAAATGTGCGGAGATTGGGGTGCATGTTACGGGCGAGGAAGTCTAACGCGCGTCATATTTCGAGTGCCGCTCTCCTGCGGGAGGACAATCCATCCCGCAGCCGGGGCGGTACTCCCAACACGGGTTCACAGTTATTTCGCGGGTTGCTTTTTCCGTAGCAGAGCCGTGTTCAGATCCAACTCAGCCACCGGAATTACTTCGACGTTTGGATATTGCTTGCGCAACGCCGGCAGAAAATCCTTCGCGTTGCCGACAACCACGATACTGGTTCCCGCTGCACTCAGCCGCGCACCGGCAAACCTTTGTAAGTCGCGCGCAGTGATCGACTGCACGTTACCAATGTAGCGATTTATTTCGTCGAAGCTAATGCCATAAAGCGCGAGCGACCCAATCTGGGACGTGAGTCCGGCCGCCGTCTCAAGGTTGCGTGCAAAGTTTCCGACTACCACTGCCTTGCGCGGTGTCATCTCGATATCAGCCACCGGCTCTGATGAAAGACGGCCAACTTCGCGCATCAGCAAGTCGGCGACCTCCGCCGCTGACACGTTTTTGGTTTGCGCCGACGCCGAGAACGGACCAACATCACGACGCGCCTCCAGAGAACTTCCCGCGCCATAGCTCAACCCGCGCTTGATTCTAATCTCCTGATTCAACCGTCCCGAGTAGCCACTCAAAACAGAGTTGGTGACGATACCGACAAAGTAATCCGGATCGCGGCGATTAATTCCTGAACGGGCAACCATCACGGCCGCCTGGCCCGCGTCAGGCTTGTCGATCACGATCACTCGCGACTGCGCACTATTTCCGGTTTCAGCACTTCCCCGTGTCGGCAGCGCGTCAACAGGTTTCTGCCAATCGCCGAAATATTGTTGTGCCAGCCGAAAAGCATTTGCCGGCGTGATGTCGCCGCCAAGGACGAGGATCGCGTTATCGGGACGATAGTACCGGGAGTGATACTTCATGATGTCGTCGCGGCCAATCCGAGTGATGGATTCCGTAGTCCCTCCTAACGGCTTTCCGTAAGGAGTGTCTCCGAAAACAATCCGCGACGCCACATATTGGGCGATCACACTGGGCTCGCCCATTTCAACCGTGAGTTCGTCGAGTGTCTGCTGTCGCAGGCGTTCGATCTCGTCTTCTTTGAAAGTGGGTCGTCTGACAACGTCGGCGAGGATGTCTAACGCCGGGCCGATCTTTGACGAAATCACGTTCACGCCGACGCGTGAAGCGTCCCAACGCGCCGATGAATCGAGCGATCCGCCCAAGGCTTCGATTGCTTCGGCTACTTGCGTAGCTGAACGCCTGGCGGTGCCCTTTGTGATCAGGTCGGCGACCATGTTGCTAAGACCTGCGAGTTCGACGGGATCGGCCTCGCCGCCGTTTTTAATCAGTAGCTGACCGGCTACCAAAGGCGCACCAGCACGATGCACCACGATCACTCGCAGTCCGTTGGTCAAAGTTTGCTCGACGGGTTTTGGAAACTGAACTGAACGCGGCTGGGCCGGAGGCGGCGGCGTGGCCTGGGGAGTTTGTCCGGCAATCGGAGACGGTGAAACAAAGGCTGCGGTCAACACGAGCGGCGCAATGAAAGGCGCAAGTAGTCTTAAGGTTTTCATTTCGCTTTGCCTCCCCCTGGATTACTCAAACTTGTGTTGGCGCCAGTCGCTGGAACCTTCTGCGCCTCGGGCAGGTAAATGATCACCAGGCGATTCGCGCTGGTAAAATATTTTTTCATCACGCGCTGAACATCTGCTGCGGTTACGGATTGGAGTTTGGCCAGGTCTGTGTTGACCCGGCTCGAATCGCCAAGCAACACGGCCGCAGACCCAAGGGCCAACGCTTTGCCGTTGCTGGTTTCACGCTGACGGAGCTCATTCGTCACCAGTTGGTTTCTGGCTTTCTCAAGCTCGGCCGCGGCCACGGGCGCATCCTGCATTTTCTTAATTTCGGCGAGCAGGGCCTTTTCACCTTCGGCAGGAGTCTTGCCGCTCGCGAGCACGACCGTGAAATAAAACACGCCGGCGTCTTCACGTAGATCGGGAGTAGCGTCTGCGCTTTGGGCCAATTGCTGATCGTAAATCAGGGAACGATAGAGCCGCGAAGATTCGCCCTGAGCCAGCACAGTAGCTGCAACGCGCAAAGGCTCGGCATCAGGACTTCGCTCGGGCGGCGTCAAATAAGTGAACGCGATCGCCGGCAACGGCACGTTTGCCGCGTAGTGGGTGATCCGCCGCTCGGCGGTCCGCTCAGGCTCTTTCACTCCCACCCGCGGGAGGGTAATCGCAGGCTTGGGAATAGTCGCCAGATATTTGTCCACCCAGGAGTTGAGCTGCTTTGGGTCGAAATCACCTGCGACTACGAGGGTGGCATTGTCGGGCCGGTAGTAAGTCTGGTGAAACGCGCGCACGTTTTCCAGCGACGCCGCATCGAGGTCTTCAATGCTGCCGATGGTTGGACGCTTATAGGGATGACTGGTAAATGACTGCTGCTCGATCAAATACTCGAGCATGCCATACGGCGGCGCGAGATAGCTTTGGCGAAACTCTTCCTGCACCACACTTCGCTCCGACTTGAAGTTTGGCTCATCAACCGTAAGCCCGGCGAGCCGGTCGCCTTCAGCCCAAAGGAGCGTCTCTAGATAGTTTGAGGGAACAACCTCGTAATAAACCGTGACGTCGGGATTAGTAAACGCGTTATTAAAGCCGCCGACGTCTTCAGTCAACCGATCCATCATCTCCGATTTCATGTTGCGAGTGGCTTTGAACATGATGTGCTCAAACAGATGAGCAAACCCGCTGCGGCCGGCAGGATCGTCCTTAGAACCGACGTGATACCAAACCTGGATCGCCACGGTCGGACTTGAATGATCGACCGCACTCAAGACGCGCATGCCGTTTGGCAGCGTACGTTCCTGAAACTTAATCTGCGGCATCGTGACGCGCGCGGTCTGGGCCTTAACGTCACCACTCAAGGGCGAGATCAGGTACAGCACCACAAGCGTTAACCAAGCGACTGGCGTTCGCAGCTTCATTTGTTACTCCGTAACCGAAAATAGATGTGGATGGTCTAGGGGGAATTGATGATGAATGCGGCGGTGTTGCAAAGTAAAAAAGTCTGTTCCGGTTCACTGTTCGCTGGCATTTCAATCGAGATCCAAGGGGTTACGATAAGGTTTATCTTTATCCTTATCGGCGCGCTTCAACGCCTCCTGGAATTTTTCTTCCAGAATTCGATCGCGATCCTTCATCGAATTGAGTTCCTGCGCAAAGATTTGTTCGCGCACCTGCTTTTGTTTGTCGAGCCCCTTAACCATCTCGTCAAATGACGCATGCGGCTTATTTTTTTCCTCATGGGAAATCAGCGCCCCGGTTTGCGAATCAATCGACAACGTGGCGTCGCAACAGGGGCAAATGATCGTGAACCGGGCTGTGTCAGCCATGTCGAAACTCCTGAAAGGCTAAAATTTGCAGGATCAGTATAGCATTGTTGGCACACACAAAAAGGGGCGGCGATAACGCCACCCCTTCAAGCACTTGTTACTAAAGCCGCCTTATGGTGTAACTGCTTTCTTGATCGCAGACCCTGTCTTCTTCGCACCTTCGACGGTCTTTTCACCTACGGTTTTTGCTCCGGACGCTGTCTTCTGGCCCACGGTCTTCGCGCCTGAAACTGCCTTGTTCCCGACATCCTCCAGCTTATCTCCCGCAGTCGCGACGCCGGACTTTGTCTTGTCAGCCACCCAACCGGCTGCATCGGCGATTTTGTCTCCAGTGACTTCGAGCGCATCACCCACATCGTTGACCTCTTTCGCCTCACCTGTTGAAGAGTAGGCTCGTACGGTCCGTGTGCCATCGCGGCGAGTGGTGACTACAACTTTGGAAACTCGCGGGTTGGAACGGAAGACCCGCGTTTGAGTTGTCACCCCATCCGCGTCCGTGGCGGTCGTAATTTCTGAACCGTCCGCCGCCGTCCGCGTCGTGTTCTGGGCCACGACCGCATTCGCGTTGGCCGAGTTGGCATTGGTTAAGTTCGCGTTTTCAGTCGTGTTGCACCCGGCGACTGCGGCGCTCAGACTCGCAAGAGCGAGACCGATCAAAAGCTTGTTACTCACGTTTTCTCCTCCAGGGTGAATTGTTTCTCAGGTGATTTCGCAAGCATCGTGCCACGGGAGTCAATCCTGGCCGCCCTCGATGCCCTGTTAATGCGCGATGAGTAAGCCTTAATCGTTTACAACTGGCAACAAAGCATACGGGTCAGATCTGAAGTTGTTCACTTACGATACGCGGCGCGACGCGCGTTGACGCGCTCCGAGTGCGCGAAATTGTTCGGCTGGCGCCCGCGTTTTAGGATAATATCCTCCAGGCTTTCCAGCATGTCCGTCATCCTTCAAGGAGCATCACAATGCCAAGCTATGCTTTCGCCCTTCAGTCCACGGCTGACAGTCAGTTGTTGATAGTCATCATTGCGGTGGTGGTCATCTTATTCTTTGTGGTCGTAATCATCGGTGTCGGACTCACGATTTTCCTGGTGTCCCGCAAGCGGAAGAAAGCATTGGCCACCACGCCGGGGTTCACTACCGAGGGCGTCGCGGAACCATCTGGGTACGCTCAGATCCCATCAGCCGCTGAACCGGCGGCGCCGGCTTATGAAGCACCGCAGTACGAAGAGTCTGTTGCCCCTGCGCCTGAACCGGATTACGTTCCCGACCCAATGCCCGAAGTGGCCGCGCCACCAATTCCAGCAGAGCCTGAATTTGATCCAACTCGGACTGTCGCGATCATTCGCGAGGAAGAGGCCGTCACGATCGACTATGGATCGATAAAGTTTACGTCGGGAGTGTTGGCGGGAGAACGGTTTCCAGTTGATCCTGAAGGCGTCTACATTGGTCGCGAGAGTTCACTTTCACAAATCGTGGTTGCTGACCCGCGAATTTCAAAGCGACATCTTTGGATTGGAGTGCGTGACGGGCAAGTGAAGATTGTGGACGAAGGATCGAGAAACGGAACCTTTGTAAATGATCCGAGGTCGGAGCGCGTTACCGAGACAACTTTGAAGGCCGGCGATACCGTGATCATGGGCGAATCAGACGTTGCCCGTTTTGAATACAATATGTAAGCTGGCAGCAACTTGCGCGCACGCGCTGAGTTGGAAAGTCGGTTTAAGATTCACGACTGACCAATTCAGCGCGGTTAATTTTTTCGGTCACTCATAGCCCGCGGCACATTTCAGTTCCCCATGGCGTACGCAGTGCACGCTCATAACCCAACTTCACGTCGCTAAGACGCCATCCAGGCCGCTGCCAGATTGAGCCGTCGGCATACTCCACCCGATTGATCACGACCTTTTCCCCAAACGCGTCAGCCGTAGTTTTCGCGAGCGTACCTACGTTTACCACATCGCTTGGACCAGACAAGCTGAAGGCCCGTACCTCAGCACTCTTCTCGGGTCTGATTTTGACGCCGCAAAGAAACTGACGACGCGTGACCGCGGCAGGACTCGCCGATTCGGTAAAGCTGTACTCCCAAAACAGAATCTCGATCATTTTCGTGCTCGTGTTATGCACCTTGATTTTGTAGGCAAATCCGTCAACTTCTTTTGGCTGCCCCGTTCGCGCGGATTGCACAGCCCTTTCCAGCTGGGCGCTCCGGCCGTCGAGCGTATCGGCGTTTGGATCGCGTTCGCCGGCCTGGGAATTGATGCGCTGTTGTCGAGCAAAGTTTTTGTTGGCCGGAATCATTGCGGCCGCGGGCGGGGTAGCGCCAGTCTGATCGAGTTGTTCGATCACCTGCCGGCTCTTGGTCCACTTCTGTGCCAGCACGGCCACCGCGGAGTTATCCTCGCCGGCACTCGGATTTTGTTGGGGTGTTATCAGTAGGAGCAACATTAATAACGAGAGGGTT
>JANLZV010000680.1:0-3421 GCA_031366425.1 Pyrinomonadaceae bacterium
CTAAGCGGAAGGTCGCGCGTTGGAATCGCGCCGGGGGCACCACTTTCCTCTGAACAGAGGACCTCGTTCCTCAATTGCCAGTATTGGTTTCGGCGACCGTCGGTGCCTCATCTCATGACGGGTACTTGATCAACGATCTCACATCGTAGCCATCGAGCTTCGTGCGGCCGGGCAAAAATTCGAGTTCAACCACAAACACTAAGCCTACAACGATGCCGCCGAGGCCTTCTACCAGATCACAGACGGCTTTCGCAGTCCCCCCAGTCGCTAGTAGATCGTCGGCGATGATCACGCGGTGGCCATTGCCGACAGCGTCTCGGTGAATTTCCAAAGTGTCTTGACCGTATTCGAGGTCGTAAGAAATCGAAACGCATTCCGACGGCAACTTCTTCGGTTTTCGCACTGGCACGAATCCAGCGCCCAAATGATAGGCAAGTGCCGGGGCAAAAATAAATCCGCGCGCTTCCACCCCGATGACAGTGTCAACTTTTTCACCCTCATACTCGGCCGCGAGCGCATCAATGGTTTTGCGTAAACCGTCAGGATGTTTCAAGAGGGTGGTGATGTCGTAAAAATTTATGCCTGGCTTGGGAAAGTCAGGCACTTCGCGAATCATTGCTTTGAGATCGTCCATATCAGTCCGTTGTCTCGGTTTTTACCGGTCGATTCTAAACGAGGAATATGTTCCCGTGGGATCAAGATTTATTTCTTCTACGTTTTCAACTGCGGCCCACTGTGGGCCAGTCGCCAGATCATTTCGAAACTCTTCGACGTCACCGGCGTGGCCTTCCGCCAGAGCTTCGACCGCACCGTCCGGCCGGTTGCGGACGTAACCAACTACCTGATGACGCGCGGCGGCACGTTGCGCGAAGAATCTGTAGCCGACCCCTTGCACGCTTCCATGAATCAAAAACTTTCGCGCGACCTTCGACATCTATTGTTTTACATACACTTGAACACCCGGCCGCGGCCGTTGCGTTTGACGACAAAAGTGCCGATCGTCTCGCCAGAGTCCGCCAGCTTAACCGTCAAGGTCATGGTGTCGCCTTTGACCTTACCGATGTATAGCGCCGCCGCTTCGGCGCGCGTTTCATCAATTCGAATTGGTCCACCATGTTCGCGCCCGTGTGAACCGCGCCATCGGAATTCACCGCGGCTGTTCAAAGTCAGTGGGCCATTAATGGCGCCGTGGGCACAGTCGTATTCAATACTCGCGGCGTCCGCCGTCGCGTTGATATTTATGTGCGGCCCAGCCCAAGTGCCCGCGATGAGTCGCTTCGCGCTCCGGGGCTTCGCCACCGCCACAGCCACGCAAGTGAAACTGAGAACGACTGTCAGCAACAACATTAGCGGACGATGATGCTTCATATCAGCAACCTCTCTGGAAATGGAAGCCAGTTACAAGTGTTGGATTGTAGCGGATCATCTCAACTGATG
Source organism: Pyrinomonadaceae bacterium (assembly GCA_031366425.1). Lineage (GTDB taxonomy): Bacteria > Acidobacteriota > Blastocatellia > Pyrinomonadales > Pyrinomonadaceae > PSRF01. The sequence goes on from JANLZV010000680.1 coordinate 1,438, forward strand.
GACAGCCGACCGGAATGAAACACGGCGCGGCCAACAACTGCAGGAAACAACGAGGATGACGGTTTTGGCCTACTGAAATCAGTGGGAAATGGGATATGCTCTGCGCCAAACCAAGTAGGCTTTATGGGATTCGTCAAGGAATTGTTTCGTTTAGGACAGAAGAGGTCTGAATTGGACTCGCCTGCAGCCGACACCAAAAGTGAATCCGCGTCCGGCCGTGAGTTTCGCCCGGAAAGCAATTCGCCAGCCGACCGGCAGTTTTCGCACGCATCGGAATCCGCTGCCCCCGCAGACGTGGCCGACCCCGTTCGCCCCGCGAGTCCGAAACCTGAAGAAACACATTTTGATGAATCAGTTGAGCGGCTGCGAACCGCCAACTCGTCGAACGAACGCGCCGACGCAGCCCGTGCAATTGGGATGACGGGAAACCGGCTTGGCAATGTTCACCTGATTGCAGCGCTCTTCGACGACGCGGCAGAAGTCCGCGACGCCGCGACGGACGCGCTCGCGCAACTTGGTGATCCTGCGAATTCCTCGTCACTCGGCCCTCCGATACATGTTCCCGAAATCCCGATCTCGGACGGCCCCGCTGGTCCGCCGGTTGAACCAACGCCATTGGCTGCTGAACGGTCAAACGCGGATCCGTTGGATCAGATTCGTCGCCGGCTGGACGAGGCAGTGGGAGCACGCGCGGAGTTAGAACATCACGATCCGCCTTCAGTGCCGAAGGTATTCGAAGCAACTCCTGAAACTGACCCGCCCTTTTCGGAGGAGACTGCTCTTCGCCAACGCGAGGAGGAGGTGCTCCAGCGGAAGGCCGCTGAGGAGCAGAAGTTGATCGCCGCGGTGGCAGCGCGGATCAAGGCTGAAGAAGACGCGCATCGCTTTGCGGAAGAAGACGCGAGATTGCGTCTCGAAGTGAATAGGTTGCGGCTGGCTGCGGAAGAAATCGCGCGGACCAGAGCGGACCTGCAAGTCCGACGCGAGGCTGCGGCGGAGCGGACCCGACTCGCAGACGCCGCGCGCGCGCGTCATGAGGCCGAAGCGCTACATCTGGCCGAAATAGAGCAGTTGCGGCTTGACGAAGCAGCTCTGCGAAATGCGCTCGCCGAGTCTGCCAGGCGCCGCGCTGAAGTAGAAGCCGCGCGCGAGGTGGCCCATCACGAAGTGCGGCAACTGGCTGAGGAACGTGAACAACTTGCGGCGACTGAAACTGCGCGACGTGCCGAAGCTGAGCGTTTGCGGCGCGAGGCAGAAGAGCGTGCGCGCGCCGATCACCAACAGCTGCAAAACCAATTGGAAAATATGCGACGCGTAGTGGAAGAAGTGGCCGCGCGTCGGGTCGAAGTGGAGGCGGCGCGGGAGAAAGCGGTCGCCGAAGTTCAACAGCTGGCTGACATCCAGGCGCGCATTCAACTGGCAGACGAAGCCCGTCAGCTAGCGGAGGCCGAGCGGCTGGCAATCGAAGCCGACGTTTTGCAGAAGGCTGAAGTTGAACGGCAGCGGCTTGAGGAAGTTCGAAGCCGCGCGCTGGAAGAGCAGAGGCAACTTGAGGAAGCGGAGCGCCAGCGCGTGGCGGAAGAAGAACACAGACTGACGCGACTTGCGCTCGAGCGTCAGCGAATTGAAGCCGAGGCCCAGCAACGAGCCGGTCATGAGCGACAGATCAGTAGTCAGATCGAGAGTTTGCGACTTGCCGATCTGCAGGCGCGTAAGCGGATTGAGGAAGCGGAAGCGCGACGCGTGACTGCTGAAAATCGTTACCAGCTAATCGCTGACCAGACGCAACGGATGGAGGCGGAGGCCCGAAAGGCGGAGATCGAAGAAGAGCGAATCCTGGCGAAGTTGGATGAGGTCAGACGCAATGTCGCCATCGGCGCGCGTTCGGCGACCGAGCAGGAAAGCCGCATCAAGGAAGAGACCGAAAAATTGCGGCGGCTGGAAGAAGAACAAAGGCATCGCATCGAAGCAGCCGCTCGTGATC
>JANLZV010000687.1:0-5159 GCA_031366425.1 Pyrinomonadaceae bacterium
GATTGGCTTTCACCTGGCTGAAGCCAGGTGTTAATCAGATTTTCCGTGTCGGGTGGGCGGTGAGATGTACGAGTCCAGCCTACACCGCTTGCGCGATTGCGAGTTCGGGCGCGGGAGTATTCTTCAGCAGTCCTGAGGTAAGGATATCTTCGTGCAACTCGCCGCGTCGGTCTGTCACCATCGTCGGTTTGAAGTAGTGCTCAAAGCGCGAGTCGACTCGAAACGCGGGCGTGTACATGTGGTCCAAAGGTTCCGTGCTGCTCACGTACGTGCGCGGACGCGGCCGCTTTTTTGCCCAACCAAATCCAGTGAACGACGTCGTGAGCGGTTGTGCGCAAACTAACAGTCCGGCCCCGACCGCGAGGATCATCTGCATCTTGGTCAGCTTCCGATGATAGAGCCGCGAGAACCCAATCGCATGCTTCACTACCCGCCGGTGAAAACCCTTCATGCTTTGCAGATCGTCGACAAACTTCACCACCTCGTCTATCGGATCAACCGGGTGCTGCAGGATCGTCGTGCCGTCCATGTCGCGGAGTTTGGTGTCCGGAAGAATCGTGCGGTTCTTCAGACACTCATAGAAATACGGGGTTCCGAGGAGTGGAATTGAAAGCGTTACAAACGATGGCACAGTGATCTCGGGCGTGCCGGTGATGAAGTCCAGCTCGCGGCGCAAATCGGCGATGCTGCGGGTGGACACATCCATCATCAGCCCGTAGGAAAAGACCACGCCCGCGTTAAGCGACTTCGCGATCATCTCCACTTGGGGAGCTTTGGTGTTCTGCAACTTATTGAAGGTCTTCAGCCAGTCGTTATCAAACGACTCGAGTCCGCTAAACAGCAGCTCGCATCCGGCTTCCCTGATCAACTTCAGATTTTCATCTTTCGCGTAAAAGTCGTTGGTGTCGAGCGCGCCCCACTCATTAAACTGGCCCTGCCCGCGCATCTCGTTGATCAAATTCAGCCGGGCCTTGAAGTGCCCGCGATCGCTGCCGTAAAAATTGTTGTCGAGGAAAAACATTCGTCGCCGTTTTCCCGACGCAAGAATCTGCTGGCGAATGTGATCGATATCGTAAGTTTGATAACCGTGACCTTCAGCCGTGAGTGAACAAAAGGAACAACGGAAGTTGCAGTAGCGGGTAGTCTCCACGTAGCCGATGCGACCCAGCCAATACGCCAAATCGTAACGCGGCATCATGGTCTCAGCCACGTATTCCGGCCCGAGCGATTCCCTAATGACGTCACAAAGTTCCTCGATGTCTCCGAGGCAGGTGTAGTCAAAGATTCTTCGGGAAAGCGCGGGCAGAGAGCGCGCCGGTGGGCCACCAGCCACCACGATCACTTTCGGATTCCTGGTGCGCGCGTATGCGGTCAGGTGCAGCATGCGGTCGAAGCTGTTCGTTAGACCCGTGAGCACCAGCAGGTCTGGCCACGACAGCAACGCTTCATCTTCGAGCGGGCCGCTCGCGAGTTCGGTGTAACAGCGCACGTCACACAGTTCACGATCAAAGGCGCCGGCAAGATAGATTGGCCCAACTGCCTGGGGGATTTTGGTAGTGCGGCGAATGGGCTGGCGCGAATCGTCAAAATAGCAATTGACGATAAGAACGCGTTTGCGCGGCGACGTGTTCGCCGGTTTACGCGTGGGTGTCGTCGTAAGCTGCATCAAGATCTTCTCCGAACCGGATATCCCTTTGGTGATTGGGGTTCTCTAACGGATTTCAGACGACTCAGGAACTCGATCTGCGTTCGGCGAGGCGCGTCGGTTGGAACCACCAGAATCTACCGAACTCGAATGCGGGATACTTTACCCGCTCAGACACGATCAAGGCAATCAATGTTTCGGCCGAGTTCGGGCCAAGGTTGCGGAAATGAGGGGTATTACGCAGTTATTACAAAGATTGACTGCTAAAACTGACGGTTCACGGGGTTACCACTCTTAAATGTTTGTAGGACTGGCATTCCTGCCTGTCCGCTAATCAAATGAAGGAAACCTGACAGACAAGAATGTCTGTCCTACTTCAGATGAGAACTAGCACGTGGAAGTCAAAGCGGTGAAGGCCTGTTGAAGCCTGGCGGTGATTGTTCCGGCGATCACGGAGTATTGTCGAAAGTCGAAAGTAGTAACCGGCGCCACGCCGTAGCTGGCTGAGGTAAGAAATATTTCCTCCGCGTCCGTGATGTCCGGGAGTTCATACACACCTTCGACGACGGGAATAAATTGCTTCGTCGCCAGTTCGATCACGGCCGCGCGCGTCACGCCGGGCAGCGTACCGGTGCTCAGATTCGGAGTGTGCAAAGTGCCTTCCTTTACCCAGAAAATGCTGGCCATCGTGGCGGAGACAATCTCGCCGCGTTCATTGAGCACGATCGCTTCGTCAAACTCCCGCGCCTGTGCTTCTTCCCAAGCCAGCACTTCGTCAAGATAGTTCAGACTCTTAACCCCGGCGAGCGGCGATAGACTGTTGTAACGATAAGGCGAAACGGCGAGCGACAGTCCGGTGCGTGAGATCTTCTGCGCCTCGCCGGTCATGATCAGCAGATCGGTTTTTCGTTCGCCCGGGTTTTTAGTTTTCCAGACGTCGCGCCCGCTGCGAGCAAGGAGAATCACGCGCGCGCGGCCATCCGCAACCTGATTGACAGCGATGAGTTTTCGTAGTGCTTCGCCGATGTTCTTTTCGTTTGCGCCGGCGCAGTCAACGCTGATTTTCTGTGCGTCGTCTTTAATTCGTTGCCAGTGTTCGGGCCAGAGAAACGGTTTGCCGCTGTAGACGGCGACGGTGGTGAACACCCCGCGACCGTAAAGCATTGCCGACGAGACTGGAGCGACCCGGGCCTTCGTCGCTTCGAGCATCACTCTGTTGAGATAGATGACCGGATGCATGATTGGTGTGTTGAGTTAGCTCCGCGTGTCATCAATGCACGCCCTGATCTCAGCCGCTATTCCATGCCGGCGGCTATCACTTCAGCTTCCAGTTTCTTCGCGAGTGAGCCACGCCATGCGTTCTCAAGCGCGCTGACGTCGACGGCGATTGCGTTGTCTGATCCAATGGCTATTTGCAGTCGCTCACCGCCGACCGTTCCGATGAACGCTAACGGAGCGCCCGCGCGTTTGGCAATACTTTCGATCGCGACGCGCGATTCAGCGGCGAGACTGATGACAATTCGCGAGGGCGACTCACTAAAGAGCAAGCTCGCGGGGTTGAGCGACCCGGACGGATCGAGGGAAGTATCCGCGCCAATCGCTTCGTGATTGAGCGACGAAAAACAACACTCAGCAAGGGCCACTGCCAGGCCGCCATCTGAACAATCGTGTGCCGACTTTAACAATCCTGCTTCGGCCGCTTCGAGACATGCAGCTTGCACCGTTGCTTCGGTTTCGAGGTTTAAAACCGGGACTATTCCTGCGGAGATCATCGAGTCGGTCGAGACTCCGTCGATCGTCGCCGCATACTCGCTCAGGGAAAGATCGTCTGCAGTCGTTCCGAGCAGCGCGATCAAGTCTCCTTCATTCTTGAATCCAGGCTGCACTACGCGCCGCACGTCGTCGACGAGCCCAATCATGCCGATTACCGGCGTGGGCAGAATCCCGCGCCCTTCGGTTTCGTTGTAGAAAGAAACATTGCCGGAAACGACTGGCGTGTTGAAGGCGCGACAAGCTTCCGCGATTCCGTCGACCACTTCGGAGAACGACCACATCACTTCAGGCCGTTCGGGCGACGCGAAGTTGAGACAGTTTGTAATCGCAATCGGACGGGCGCCGACGCAGACCACGTTGCGCGCAGCTTCGGCCACGATCAGCATTGCGCCGGCGCGCGGGTTCGCCGCGCAGTAACGTCCGTTGCCATCCAACGACATCGCAAGCGCGCGTCGTGTTTCTTTAATTCGTACGACCGCCGCATCCGCGCCCGGCAGGACGGCGGTGTTCGTGCGGACCATGTGATCGTATTGCCGGTAGACCCAGTGCTTGGAAGCAATGTTTGGCGAAGCTAGCAGCTTGAGTAGCGCGTCGTTCTGGTCCAAAGCTCGGTGCTTTGGACTTTGGACTTCGGACTTTGGACTCTGATCGTCCGACTCCGGACTCGCCATCCGTCGTTCGTACAGCGGAGCTTCATCCGTTAGAAACGCCACCGGAATGTCCGCGACAGTTTCGCCTTCGTGGGTCACCACCATGTTCGAACCTTCGCGAACGCGACCAATCACGACCGCGTCGAGGTCCCACTTCCGAAAGATGTCGATCACTTCGCGTTCGCGTCCCGAGTGGGCCACGATCAGCATCCGCTCCTGCGATTCGGAAAGCAGCATCTCGTAAGCCGTCATCCCGGTTTCGCGTTGCGGCACGAGTGACAGGTTGATCTCGATACCGGTACCGGCGCGGGCGGCCATTTCGCATGACGAAGAAGTGAGACCCGCAGCGCCCATATCCTGAATGCCCGCCACCGCGCCGCTGCGCATCGCCTCGAGACAGGCTTCGAGCAATAGTTTTTCCAGGAAAGGATCGCCTACCTGCACAGTGGGCCGCTTGGCGAGTGCCTCATCGTCGAATTCCGCGGAGGCCATGGTGGCGCCGTGAATGCCGTCGCGTCCGGTCTTCGCGCCGACGTAGAGAATTGGATTGCCAACGCCCGTAGCCTTACCAAAAAAGATCTGGTCTTGACGGACCAGGCCCAGGGCAAACGCGTTTACGAGTGGATTAAGCGAGTAGGCATCGTCAAACGCGACTTCGCCGCCCACGGTGGCGACGCCAAACGCGTTTCCGTAGTGAGCAATCCCGCCGACTACTCCCGCGAGCAATGACCGGTTGCGACGTCCATATTTGGGATGATCGAGTGAACCAAAGCGCAGGCTGTTCATCGAGGCAATTGGTCGGGCGCCCATTGTAAAAACGTCGCGAAGGATGCCGCCGACTCCAGTGGCCGCGCCCTGAAACGGCTCGATGAACGAGGGATGATTGTGCGACTCGATCTTGAAAGCTACGCACCAACCATCGCCGACATCGATCACCCCCGCGTTTTCACCGGGCGGCACGATCACGCGCTCGCCCGTCGTGGGCAGACGCTTCAGATGCACGCGCGAGGAGGCAGAAGGCAAAAGGCGGAAGGCGGAAGTGTTGACGGTGCAGCCGACGAGCCGCTAAGCGTGCGCGCCGCCGAGAGCGA
>JANLZV010000727.1:0-3426 GCA_031366425.1 Pyrinomonadaceae bacterium
GGCATACGCGATCGCCGCCGTGCTCGGATTGTTAGCCATCACTCCGCCGTCGATGTAACCATTGTGCGACGGGAACACTGTGGGAGCGGCGGCGCTGCGAAGCGCCACGTCAACAACAAACTGATCGAGATAAGGCGAGTCGGGATAGTTATGAAAGAAGACCGGGCTCCAGTCCTTCTCATCAGCGTCGTCAAGCTTGAACGAGGGCGCAAGGAATCTGTGTTTCAGGTCTCCCAACCGAGGGTTGCCGGGAAAATGTGATTCCAGCAGTTCTTTGAAATGCGCGTTGTTATACTTGGGTCGAAAAAGCCCGAACCGCGGTGGGGAAAAAGCATATTTTAAATTTTCGATCGAGTAGAAATCGACGAGCGTATCAGCCGAGCGACCGGAAGCAAGAGTTAACGCTACGACTGAACCGGTGGAGGTGCCGGCAAAGAGATCGACGCGATCAAGTAAGTTTGGAAACTGATCAGACAAACGCTTGACGAGCGTGGCCATTAACGATCCGCGGACCCCGCCGCCGTCAAAGGTTACGATTCTGTATGGTGGCATGGTGAGGTAGTCTACAGATTCAAACACTAATCAGCCAGACGTTTCGGGTGCGAAGTCCAACGTCCAAGGGCCAAGGTCCAAAGTCCAACGTCCAAAGGCCAATGTCCAAAGCCACACACCAACGATGCCCGCGACGTGACCTTTACCTATTGCTGATCCTTAGAGGGCGTAGGCGAGGGTGGCTTTGGATTCGCAAAGTAAGCGTGAGCAAGGGCGTCCGCCACGGCCCTGCGGTTGATATCGGGAAGGATGGAACTGCCCTGAGTACCGAGCTGTATCAGGTAATCCTGGGTCACGCTTTGTCCCGCCGCTAGTTTGAGCGGAACTCCATAGTACCAACGCTTCCAGCCGCGCCAGTTGTGCCGGTCCTGTACTCCCTGAAGCGGATTGTTGGGCTTGGGAACCAAGAGAACGCTGGCCCTGGTAAAGTTCGTGTACGGCGCTGGGGTGGTGCTCGCCCGCCAGTAAGCAAAGATATAGCTCTCCGCCGCTCCTGCGTAGTCATAAGGATTTTGCGTCGCGCTGGAACGGATCCATCCGGTCGAATCGGGACTGGTATAAGGGTCCGCGCTGGTGGGGTCACTCAAGCCGAGCGTCGCGCAACGCCACTCGCTGGCGGTCTGCGCGTTTACAACGCGGAGGATGCTGTGGACGTAGATTTTCCCGTTCGGATAGATGTAGTACGTTACCTCGACTGTCACGTTGCTTAACACGCCCACTGCACTCGCGACTGGACTCGAGATAGCTTGCACCACCACCCTTGAAGGAGAATTCTCCAGGATATTGAAAGTGCGTGGGCTCTTTGGGAAGTAATAGCTGGCGGCCCGTGTATATAACTTGGGATCACTCGGGGTCGTTCCGTAGAAGACTTGCTGGAAGAGCCCCGGTTCCGCGGTGGAAATATCCTTGTTCACGCCGTAGCCAGGTCCGGTCAGATTGGTTCGCGCGGACGGATCGTTGACCAGGTCGTACCACTGGGCGATTCCCCAGTTATCACCCGCCTCGAAGACAAGACGGAATAACCCCGTGGACTCGACGGTAACCGTTCGGCTCAGACCCGATCCGGAGTCGACTAAGCGCAGCTCGCCGTTTGCATAACTTGTAAGGATGAGGGGATTGCTATCGTCTGAAAATCGCTGGACGCCTGGAGGGACGGGCAATCTTTTGATGTCTTCAAATGTCTGCCGCTGAGCCGAAATTGGTTGCGCAAGGGCGAAGAGAACAACCGCGAAACAGCACGCTGTAACTACTTTTGTTCTTATTCTCAAACTCATCTCACTTCGGCAAACCCCCGTATGACTTTCGCGGGTGTGTCCTGGTTTCGGTTTTTTCTCCGCGTTATCTCACGGCCTCAACGATTTAATCGAACATCGTAACTCAACGCTCGCAAGGCTCGCCATGGGCTTAACTCGCGCCGCTGCTTCGCAGCTTGTTCTAGAGTCGCAGAGTCGTAGTATTACCAGCCGGTGTAAATCTGCCAGTGGTCTACAATGTTCTCGCCTTTGAGCACACTAGTGTGAATGTTGAGCCGCTGTCAGGCATGAATAATTTGCCAGAACCCTAACGCGCGATCCAACTCTCAGACGGTCGAAAGTGTTCTCATCGTGGGCAATCACGAAGCCGTGCTCTTGCGACATCTCGCTGACCGTTAGACTCAGATCCTTTCCTTCGAGGTCCAGTACTTTTCCATAGCCACAGTCCGGGTCGAGAAAATCGTATCCGCTGTTTAGCGTCAAGCAAATCGCAGAATCGCAGGCCTGATCCCGATTTGATTTCCGATTTCTGTGGGATGGTTCCCCGTCATGTGCTAATGTACTTCTACCGTAGCCCTGCCTAATTAGTGCTCAAGGCACTTCATCGACAAGAACGTGTTGATTCGATCAAGTTCGGATTCGCAGCCGAAGTCGTGGCCGCGAAATGCGTAAGAAGTCTCTGGGCTTCTTCAAACTAAACTTTCCAAACCAGTTCAGAAGGAGCCCTAGATGAAACGAGTTATCGCAGTATCAGTCTTGATAATTGCCGCAGCGACGATTGCCTTTGGTCAGTGCAGTGATGCCGATAAGAAGAAGTTGGAAGCGTTCGATAGAGCTTGGGGTGATGCCGGGCAACGCGGTGATCAGGTCTTTCTAAAAAACGTTTACGCCGACGACTATATGAACCTGAGTCCAGCTGGTGCGTTGACGAAGGCGCAGGCTATTGATAACGCCGTTACGGGAGCAGAGCGGAACAAGGTGAATCCGAATCCTGACAGAGTTAGCCACGATTACTACGTAATCACCTGTTCGCCGAACTCAGCCACTATCACCCATCGCAACGTCATAGTGGCGAAGGTTGATGGTAAGGACCAGACGTTCTATTCCCGCAGCGTACATTTCCTGGAAAAGCGCGGCGGTGATTGGCGAGCGGTAAGCGACGCCGGTGGCCCCCTAAATGACGCCGGCCAATTACTCTACATGGAGCGCGAATGGAATGACGCCAGCAAAAGCAAGGACGTCGCCTGGTTTGAGCGCAACTACGCCGAGGATGCCACAGACATAAGCGGTCGCACTGGCGCTCTACACTCAAAGATGGAAGAACTCGCCTCCATGAAAACCGACAAGAGCATGCTCGATTCGCTCGAACTCTCGGACCTTAACGTGCGAGTCGAGGGGAACACCGCGGTCGTGACAGGCATCAACCATGTGAAGGGAAGCGACGACAAGGGACAAGCGATTGACCGGAGGACGCGCTTTACGGACGTGTTCGTTAAGCGGGACGGACGCTGGCAAGTGCTCGCGACGCAAGGTACAGATATTAAGTAGAAAGGACGGCCTACCTCAGCCCTGCGGAGCAATAGGTCAGTACCGGGAGCGGACCGGGGTCCCCGCGCGGGCA
>JANLZV010000731.1:0-3147 GCA_031366425.1 Pyrinomonadaceae bacterium
TTTCGGCGGCCACGCTTCGTGCCGTACCCACTCGTTCGCGCCGGTTCTGAAAGTCAGCGCCTCAGGCAGATCGAGAGCGCCTTTTCCTTTCAGGTGATATGCAAGGAAACGCGCCAGCACATTCTTACGATAATACTCCGACGTCTTGCTCCCGAAATCGATGGAGCCGAGTTTCTGCCCATCGCTTCTGGACCAGCCGCCATGGTACCAAGGACCTATGACTAGAGAGTTCCTGTTCGCCGAATCGTGCCGCTCGAGCAGTTCGTAAATCTTCAATGGGCCATAGAAATCTTCCTGGTCCCACCAACCTGCCACATTTAGCGTCGGCACGGTCACGCGATTCAGCCAGGGCGCAAAACCTTGTCGCTTCCAGAACGCATCGTAATCAGGGTGATTCACGAAGTCGTTCCACGTGGGGAGCCGATCATGGAAGTACTTCGCGTTGACGTTAGAGAGCGGCCCGAGATGCAGATACCAGTCGTAAGCATCGTAGCGATCAATGACTGCCACCGGGTCAGACATCTCTTTCGACGATTCCATCGTGTAGGCGTACTCGAAGCCGTAGCTCAACCTGAAGGCACCGTTGTGATGGAAGTCATCACCCAGCCACATATCGGCCGGAGAGGCCTGAGTGACGGCGGCTTTGAGCGCCGGATGCGGTTCGAGCATCCCCATCACTGTTAGCCATGCGCCATAGCTCGTGCCGGCCATCCCAACCCGTCCGTTGTTGTTGGGCACACTCTTGAGCAACCAGTCGATCGTGTCATAGGCGTCGGTGCTTTCGTCGATCGCCTTCTTGTCCTTGGGATCGCGCGGCTGTCGGAGCATCACAAACTGCCCCTCCGATTTGAACCGCCCGCGGATGTCTTGCACAACGACGATATACCCGTCCGCAGTTAATTCCGGTAGCGAAGCCACTATGCGCGCCACACTGAGTTGACCGCTTCCGTAAGGCGTTCTAAGCAGAAGGATTGGGAGTTGCTCGCTGGAAGGCGTTGGAGCGTACACCTGGGTGTAAAGACGCACTCCATCACGCATCGGGATCATAGACTCGGTAGAGGTGAAGCCTGAGTTCGTCGCCTGCTGCGCATTGAGGGACGCAAAAAGTGCGAAGCCGACTAGCACAACCCGTAAACGCGAAACAAGTGTGATGATGGCTAATGTCGTTGCTCCCATCCGTTTCCTCTCAAGCAAACCGCGCATTGGAATTAAATACTTTAATCTTCCGCAAGATCCGATTGGTCGCAAAGACCCAGATAAGGTTTCGACGCCCTATCGAGCAGCGGACCAGCCGCGTCCATTTCAAGAGTTATCGATTGCCTTCTGTAGTCTTTCGGCAATCTGCTAACGCGGCGACACGCGATTAATGGGGGCAGGTCGCGGCACCCGGTGCACCGGATTCTGCTCCAGTAGCTTGAGCCCTTCCTGCACCGCACGTTCAAGCTGCGGGTCGTGTCCTTTAATCACATCGGCCGGCGTGTACTCCACCTCGATGTCGGGCGGCACACCTTGATTCTCAACAGCCCACTTACCGGAAAGATCGTAAAACGCCAGTATCGGCGCAGTAATACCGTTGCCATCAATAATCGCCGGAACGCCGAGCGTACCAACCAGTCCTCCCCACGTGCGCGTCCCGACCAATGGGCCGAGTTTCCGCAGACGAAACATGTAAGGCAGCGCATCGCCTCCCGAACCCGCTGACTCGTTAATGAGCATCACCTTTGGCCCGTAAATTCCCGCGGTCGGTGATGTCGTGGGCTGGCCGTCGCGCTGAACGAAGTACCCCATCAGCTTTCTATCCAACTCGTTCACGATGTAATCCGCCACCTGACCACCGTGGTTGTAACGCTCGTCTATAATCGCCCCCTGTTTATCCTGTTGCGCATAGTAGTAGCGAGTAAAGTATGTGTAACCAGGGCCCGCTGTGTTAGGCAGCCACACATAGGCCAGGCGCCCGTTCGAAAGCTTGTCGACCAAGCGGCGATTGTCTTCTACCCACGCGCGCGTTCTCAGACCCTCATCGCTCGGAACCGGAGTCACCGTGATCACGCGCGATCCTTCCATCGATGGATTCTTGCCCACGCGTATGAGAGTCTGGCGGCCGGCGGTGCCTTCGAACATACTGAAGAGGTTTGTGGGTGGCGAAAGTGCGCGGCCATTTACTTCCAAAAGATAATCACCCTCACTGACCTGTATCCCCGGAGCGCTAAGCGGGGCGCGCAGATCGGGGTTCCAATTCTCGCCGTTGTAGATGTGTTTGATTCGGTAACGACCGTTCTCGATCGCGAAGTCTGCTCCCAGCAGACCGACTGAAACAGCGTCTTCGCCGGGCACATCTCCGGCTCCCTGCATGTAAGAATGGCCCACCGTTAACTCGCCGCCAACCATCGCAACCAGATAGTTGAGGTCGGCGCGATGGCCCACATAAGGCAGTAGGGCCCGATACTTTTCGTAGATGGCCTGCCAGTCGTTTCCGTGAAACTTTGGATCGTAGAAGTACTCGCGCTGGATCCGCCAGTTCTCGCGATAAATCTGCCCCCACTCGGCGCGCGGATCAACTCGCGTCTCGAGTTGGGCCACGTTAAGAGGCCCATCGCCGACTTTCACCGGAGCGGGACGATCAGTGGGCACGATTCCCCAACTATTCGGAGCGACTCCCTGGTAAAGCAGTTTCTTTCTGTCGCTTGAAAGTGAATATGACCGGATGCCTTCAAGGAAAGGCGCGGCGGTTCGCTCTTTGAGTTGGTAACGCTGCAAACGCAATGATGGCAGTCCGGGCGCCGTCGGCTCGGTGTAGTAGAAGCTTCCCGCGCCAGCCGTCAGATTCCCATAATCACCCGCCGGAATATTAACCGCGAGTATTCGCTGACTAATGCCGTCGAAATCGATGCGAACATTGACATCTCGAGGCGCAGCGGGTTGCGGTGGCGGCGCCGCTGGTGTTGCACCTTCGGGAGGCGTCGGCGGTTTTGGCGGTTCATCTCCTGTCTCTGGCAACAGTGGCGACGGCTCAGTGGCGCTGAGGACGGCTAGATAAAGCGCCCGTCGCACAGGGCGATCGATCGAACTCATTTCCAGCCAGCCGGTGCTGGGTCCGTAATTCGTGCTGGCCATGAAATAGAGGTACTTGCCTCCGGCGTCAAACGC
>JANLZV010000742.1:0-2722 GCA_031366425.1 Pyrinomonadaceae bacterium
CCACTGCCCTCCGGCCACTGCCCTCTGCCTTCTGCCTTCTGCCCCCAGTTGATTAGCCTGCGGTGCCTCTCTATAATGCGCCCTTCACCGTAGCGCGGTCTGGCAGGATTGGCGCGGCGAAAACAATCTTCAAATCAATACATGTCAACACCGATTAGATGGAAGCAAGCTCGTCGTGTCGCCGCAACCAGCGGTCGGGCTGATGAACGCGCCGAAACGCCGCTGCGTACTTTGGCGCTGAATCTCGGCAAGGCCGCGCGTTCCGCCCTCGCAGAGCCCTTCCGTCTGACCATTGAGCATCGCCAGATTTCCCTCCGTCGTTTACCGCGTGAACTTGATGGACTGCGCATCGTCCAACTTTCCGATATTCATCACAGCTCTTTTACCAGCCGCGAACAGATTGAACGCGCGGTGGAAACGGCCAATAACCTGCAACCCGACATCATCGCTCTCACCGGCGACTATGTTTCCAAAGAGCGCGAGTATGCTGCGCCCTGCGCGGAGTTGATGGGGAAACTGCGCGCGCGTCATGGCGTCTACGCGGTGTTGGGCAATCATGATCACTGGACCGACGCTGCCCTCGTCACCGACCTCTTCCGTGCGGAGGGGATTACGGTCCTGGTTAATCAGGGTATGCGCTTCGAAAAAGACGGTGCGGCTTTCTGGCTGGCCGGAGTGGACGACACCATGGTTGGACTGGAAGACCTGCCGCTCGCTCTCGCCGGCGCTCGTGAAGACGAGCTAAAACTCCTTTTGGCTCATAATCCAATTATCCTGCGACGTGCTGCCCGAGCCGGAGTCGACCTCGTGCTGAGCGGCCACACGCATGGCGGACAGGTAAGGCTACGCTCCGAGCGCGGAGGTGCGGGGAGACCGCGGCGCCGTCCGCTCAAGGGACTCTCAAACGCGGGCGAAACCCAAATTTATGTAACCCGAGGACTTGGCACCGTCGTGCTGCCGGTGCGATTCGGATGTCCTCCGGAAGTATCATTGCTCGAGTTACGCTGCGCCGAATAGCGGCGCTGGTACACAAAACGTTCGTTGGCGGAGTGTTCGCCGCTCGCGACGCTGAATGTAAATCGCTTCCGCAAACTTAACAGTCTGCGTTAACAGCCAATGTCGTCGTCCTCCCGAATTCTTACCGTTCCCAATCTGCTCACTGTCTTCCGGATGGTGCTAATTCCTGTTTTCGTGACTCTGCTTTTCTACCAGCGGTTCGTGCTGGCGCTGGCAGTATTCGTAGTGGCCGGACTCACTGACGGTCTTGACGGTCTGCTGGCCAGACGATTCGATCAGCAGTCGCAACTGGGCACCATTCTCGACCCCATCGCCGACAAGCTGATGATGGTGACCGCCTTCATCGTCTTATCTATGCGCGGCATCTTTCCGCAGCCGTTGCCGAGTCATCTCCCCGTGCCGTTCTGGGTCACGGTCGCAGTGATCAGTCGTGACGTATTTATCATCGTGGGGGCGGCCGCCATCAATATCATGACCGGCTTTCGCGGTTTTCGTCCGTCCTGGCTGGGCAAACTAAACACGACAGTGCAGATCGTCGGGATCACTGCCATCATGTTTGCGGCCAGCGTGCCTTATTACACTGGCCTCTACCTTCCCACCGTCTATGCCGCCGTGTTCGCATTTGCCCTGCTCTCCGGCCTCCATTACGTCTTTTTTGTTTCAAAGCTCATGAACGACGACCGCAAGGTCCCGCCCCCTGTCGATCCGGAACCCTAAATCAGCTTTTCCACGCGGCGAAGTCCAATTTTCAGGCATCGCCCGCCCTATTCAGCTGCCTCAACTCGAAAGTTGACAGTCCGAGACTCAGGTATTATATTACCTGACCATTCAACTAACTTGTTGGTTGCGGGCTAGGCAGTGCAGAAAGTGCGTTAAATATCGTTTTGGAGAAGGAAAAGATATGAGCAAGATTATCGGAATCGACTTGGGAACGACCAACTCGGTGGTAGCGGTCATGGAAGGCGGCGAGCCGAACGTGATCAACAACTCAGAAGGCGGGCGAACCACGCCCTCGGTCGTGGCTTTCACGAAGGACGGGAGTCGGCTGGTCGGCCAGGTGGCCAAACGTCAGGCCGTGACCAACCCCGAGAATACAGTCTATTCAATTAAGAGATTCATGGGGCGGCGCTTTGACGAAGTGACTGAAGAGATTAAGCAGGTCCCCTACAAGGTGAAGGGCGCCAGCGGCACCGGCGATGTACGAATCGAGGCGGGCGGCAAGGAATGGAGCCCACCGGAGATTTCGGCCATCATTCTGCAGAAGATGAAGCAGTCGGCCGAAGAGTATCTGGGTCAAAAAGTTGATAAGGCCGTGATCACGGTTCCCGCGTATTTCAACGACGCGCAACGCCAGGCGACCAAAGACGCCGGCAAGATTGCGGGTCTTGAGGTGATGCGCATCGTCAACGAGCCGACCGCAGCGGCGCTTGCCTACGGCCTCGACAAGAAGAAGGACGAAACCATCGCGGTGTTCGACTTCGGCGGCGGCACGTTTGACGTCTCGATTCTCGAAGTCGGCGAAGGCGTCGTGGAAGTGAAGTCGACGAATGGCGACACCCACCTCGGCGGCGACGACATCGATGAACGGCTAACCGAATGGATTATCGAAGAGTTTAAGAAAGATCAGGGGATTGACCTCTCCAGCGACAAGATGGCTCTGCAGCGGCTGAAGGAAGCGTCTGAGAAAGCCAAGATCGAACTGTCG
>JANLZV010000747.1:0-2456 GCA_031366425.1 Pyrinomonadaceae bacterium
GGCCAGGGCCATCATAAGGGCAGCGATTGTACCCTGTGACCAGACAAAGCAGAAGTCACAGCGCCGGGAGCATGCTCGCTGCGCTGTGTTCGATGCGCTTGACACTCGCCTTAACCCTCAAGCAACCTGCAATTAATCCGGACCGCGTTGGAAATTTTTTGAAACCTGAAAGTCTGAGAAATCTCCGGCAGCTAATTCCATGGCCACTTCGTCTGATGAAACTATGCCTTCGCCGCCCAACGCAACTCTTTCCGGCCCTTTCGAACGCCTGGCTGAAGTAGCTGAACAAGTAGCCGGCACCACTCGCAAGCTCGAGAAAGTCGCGCTGGTTGGGAGTTACCTCAAACAACTTGACGACGCAGACCTTGCCCGTGCTGCGCGTTACTTCGCGGGTCATCAATTCGCTTCCAACGATGCGCGGACGACCAACGTCGGTGGCGCGATCATTAGCGCCGCACTCAGCGCCGCGACCGGTCTCAGCCGAGAAAATCTCGCGCCGCTCTATGTCCGGCTCGGTGACGCCGGCGAAGCTGCTTTCGAAGCAGTCAGCGCCGCCAAACGTTTCACCGATCAGACGATCACGCTAGGCGATGCGGAATCCTTGATCGCGACTCTGAGTAAAACTCGCGGAAGCAAAGACAAAACTACTTTGCTAGCTGAAGTCTTGGGCCAGGCCACTCCGCTCGAAGCGAAGTATCTAATCAAACTACTGGCGGGTGATCTGAGAATCGGATTACGCGAGAGCCTGGTCGAAGATGCCGTCGCCCGGGTCTTCGGCCGAACGCTCGGGGAAGTGTCCCAGGTAAACATGTTGCTGGGCGACATTGGTGAAACCGCCGTGCGAGCGCGCACAGGTGACTTGGCAAACGTCAGTATGCGTTTGTTTCATCCGATCAAGTTTATGCTCGCGACTCCAGCCGCGGATCTGGCGGACATTGGGCGCACGATGCCCGAGGAGTTTTTCGTCGAAGACAAATTCGACGGCATTCGCGCACAGGTGCACGTGAAGGATGGTCGAGTGGCGATCTATTCGCGCACGATGGATGAGATTACGCATCGCTTTCCCGAGCTGATCCCGCCGCTGGCGAGTCTCAAGGTCGACGCCGTGATCGATGGAGAAATTGTTCCCGCCCTTGGTGATCAGATTTTGCCGTTCAGTGACCTTCAGAAACGCCTGGGCCGCAAGACCATCGGCGAAGAGCTGTTGCGAGCGGTACCCGTGATCCTCGTGGCTTACGATTTGTTGTACGCCGGCGGCCGCGTGATGACCGATGAATCGTTGGAAGATCGTCGGTTAGTTTTGGAGAAGCTCGTTTCCCTCGAAGGAACTGTGCGGCTCTCGATGGCCAAGCGTTTGAGGGAGGTGGCAGCGCTTGACGAAGAATTTGACGCTGCGCGGGCGCGGGGAAATGAAGGGTTGATGATCAAGAGTCCCGCGTCTTTGTATAAACCGGGCAAGCGCGGGCGCGAGTGGCTGAAAGTGAAACGCGCGATTGCCACCCTCGACGTCGTGGTTACCGCAGTTGAGGTGGGTCACGGCAAGAGGCGAAATCTGTTGTCTGATTACACTTTCGCGGTGCGCCGTTCGGTTGAGAATGACGAGCTGTTGAATATCGGTAAGGCCTATTCGGGATTGACCGACATCGAATTAACCGAAATGACAACATGGTTCACCGACCATACCCTTCAAGCGTTTGCCCATGGGCGCGTGCGCGTGGTGGAGCCAAAGATTGTGATTGAGGTCACCTTCGATCGAGTGCAGGAATCAAAACGGCACAAGAGCGGCTATGCGCTTCGCTTCCCGCGAATTCTTCGCTTGCGGCCTGACAAGTCGGCCGACGAGATCGACACGCTTGAGACCGTGCGTAAGCTGGTCGAAGCCAACACCAACTAAAATTTCAGCTTGCCGCTAGCCACTTGCGGCGATTGCGGGTTACTCCCCGCGAGCTGAGGAGACTTGCCCAGGGTCTCCCCAGCTTCGGCCGCCGCGCCCCCCCTGCCGCGCGGTTGAATTGGTTAGGAAGCCTTCTTCAGTTTGATGTTCTCACCCGGCGGAATGCGCGGGACATTCGCGACGTTGAGACGGGTCACCAACTCGGTTCGGCGCAGGCGATAGTTCAACAGTCCAATCGCGAGTCCCATCGATCCGACCGCACCGAAGACGCTCGGGGAAATCGGACCGTTATTGCTGCAGTAAGCAATCACGGGAAAGATGATGGTCGCGGCAACGCCAACCAAAAAAATTGCGTTGCCGGGGACAAGTTGATTGGCCTGCGCAGTTGAGTAGCTACCCAGGAATTTCTTGCGGTTGATCGATACTGGTTTAGACATGGCCGATACTCCTTTTTTTCGTTTGCCCGTTTCCATTAACGTGGCTTTCAAAAGGGAAGACTGCCCAAGTAAATTTTTTAAATAGGAAAATTTGAGAAAAATCTTCGGACGGTCTTTTCAAACGT
>JANLZV010000756.1:0-2401 GCA_031366425.1 Pyrinomonadaceae bacterium
CGCCCGCACATAGTCCACGTCCATCTGCATCGCCTCCTCATCGCCCCGCTCGCGCTGCCGCGCCTGATCCTGAAACCGCTCGTACTGCTCCACCGGATCGTTCAACTCCGAGAACCCGTTCGCTATCTCCATCCCCGCGACGTATAACTCGAACCGCTCCGCGATTGACGGATCGGCAGGCGATGCTTTTGAGAGCGGGGAAATAGATTTTGGAAAATCTGTGATGAATGTCGGCTGTATCAGCTTTGCTTCAGCCAATTCTCCAAAAAGGGCCTCAATCTGGTGAGCAGTGTCGCTAGCCTCTGTTTCAGCGAATTGTGCTGCTTCTTGCCTAGCCTCTTGCCATAGTTCTTCTATAAATTTGCTTATTTTTATTACTTGTTCTTGTTCCACCCATTGTCCAACATTTATAGCCGCTTTCAATCTTTCATTGAAGATATAGAGTTGATGCACCCGTTGCGAGTCATCGAGCCAATACCTTTCAAACTTTTCCTCACCTAAACTCAGCCATGCCGGATGCGGATATTCTGCTATGGCGTCCTTCATGCTAAACCGGGGGATTGTGTGATCGAAGTCCATCTCTTCATCACCGAATAAAACGCGGGTGTTGCCCGTCGCTTTCTCAATCGTCGCCCGCAGCATCGCTTCGCAGAAGTCCATCATGCCGTTCACGTCCATGTAGGCGCAGTAGAATTCGAGCATGGTGAACTCTGGGTTGTGTCGCGCGGAGATGCCTTCGTTGCGGAAGTTGCGGTTGAGTTCATAGACCCGCTCGAAGCCGCCGACGAGCAGTCGCTTCAAATACAACTCCGGCGCGATGCGCGCGTAGAGGTCTATGTCGAGCGCGTTGTGGTGCGTCTTGAACGGTTTGGCCGCCGCGCCCGACGCGATGGGCGTGAGCATCGGCGTCTCGACCTCCATGTAGCCGTGCGCGTCCAGATAGCGGCGCATCTCGGTGATCAGCTTCGACCGGCGCACGAAGACTTCACGCGAACTGAGTTCGCGTGAAGTCGCCTCGTCGCCCTCGTCCTTCGACAGATCGATCTTCAACCCGGCCGCGATCAGGTCAACGTAACGATAGCGGCGACCGATCTCCGGATCGCTGATGCCGTGCAACTTGTCCGGCATCGACAAGAGCGCCTTCGCCAGAAACTGCAACGCGCGCACATGCACCGACAACTCGCCCGTCTTCGTCACGAACAGAAACCACTCGACGCCGACGAAGTCGCCATGATCGAGCAGGTTAAAAAGCTCCCAGCCATCTACCTCTTGGCCTTCACTGCCAATCGCTTTGGGCGTTTCTCTCTTGACATAAATCGTGTTGCCATCAGCCGAGAAACCTACAACTTTTGATTCGTCTTTACGAACGTAGATTTGCAGGCGCTGCTCTCCATCTGATAGATGCACGAACGCCGCCTTGCCCATTACGCGCGGTGGTACAGCTAAACGTCCCGCTACGCGCACCTCGCCAAATTCTTTCAATGCCGCGTTCGCTGTTGCCAACTGCTCTGCTGTCGGCCGTGCGCCCTCCACCACCAGCGGCACGAGCGCTTTGATCTTGTCGTCAGCAACAATCGCGGTGATCGTGTCCTCGCCGCCGGTCACACGGCTGCGCGCGAACTTGTTCGGGTAAGCGTTGCCGATGAGCGCACGTATTGCGGCAAGGTGCTCGCGGCGTGCGCGTGTCTGATCGTTGTCAGGAAATACTTCTTCAGGTAGTTGCGCTGGTGTCATTGTGTCGCTCGCAAAAGAAAAGCGGATTATAGGGAGGCCACAGACTATCAGCAATCAGCGCCGACTGACAGCGTTCATGCGGCCGTGTTAGTCTGGCCCGCGAACGAATATGAACGACAAGCTACTCGCGCCGGAACGGGTCGCAGAGGTGCGTGCGGGTTTGCGCGCTGCGGGGCGGCGGCTCGTGTTCACGAACGGTTGCTTCGACATCTTGCACGTCGGGCACGTGCGCTACTTGCAAGGGGCGCGTGCGCTGGGCGATGCGTTGTTGGTGGCGATCAATAGTGACCGCGCGGTGCGCGAGTTGAAGGGCGCGGGGCGGCCCGTGATGAATGAAGATGAGCGCGCCGAAGTGTTGGCCGCGTTGAGCGCGGTTGATTACGTGATGGTGTTCGATGAGTTATCGCCGCGCCGTCTGATCGCGGAGTTGTTGCCCGACGTGCTGGTGAAAGGCGGCGACTACGCGCTCGACGAGATACACGGGCGCGCAGAGGTGGAAGCGGCGGGCGGGCGCGTCGTTGCGCTCCCGTTCGTCGCGGGCGCTTCGACGACGGATGTGATCGAGCGCATACAGGCGCTGACTAAGGCATAGCATGGCGCGCAGACGAACCGAAGCGAAGGCGGACGTGGCGAAGCCGGGCGCGAAGCGA
Source organism: Pyrinomonadaceae bacterium (assembly GCA_031366425.1). Classification (GTDB taxonomy): domain Bacteria; phylum Acidobacteriota; class Blastocatellia; order Pyrinomonadales; family Pyrinomonadaceae; genus PSRF01. Next base: position 2,385 of record JANLZV010000756.1, read on the forward strand.
AGTGTCGAGCGCACAGC
>JANLZV010000037.1:0-1667 GCA_031366425.1 Pyrinomonadaceae bacterium
CCCGCGAATTGCGTTTCGACCATGCAAGCAGTGGCGCCCGAATCGTGAGCGTCGCAGCAGACCACCTCGAGCTGAGCGCCGACGGCTGGAACCTTTTCATCGAGACCAACAGCCAGGGGCAGATCGCGCCAACAACGCATCTCGTGTTTCCGATCGGACTCGGCGGCCGAGACGTGAGTCTGAATTGCCGACCCGCAGATAGTCCTAACGGTTATCTCCGCACCGCAACGCGAGCAGGATCCGGCGGGATCGCGGGGCGCTTCGTCGTCGAACTCACCAACTGCAAAAACGCCGAGTCGGGTAAACGAGATTTGAAAACAGGTCACTCCGTCCCGGTAGGTCAGTCCGGCATGACCAAGCGCAGCTTGAACGTCTCATCCGGTCGCCACCGCTCCCGGTTCTGCATTTATCACGCTGCTACGCTCGTGGTGCAATTGGTTTACTGCTTTGCGGTGCGGGTGCTTTGCTTGCGAAAACGTTCGATGAGTTTCCTAATTAGTTCGCGGTCTTTCGAGTCGGGTTGAATCTTCAAAAACTGTTCCAACTCATCCGCCGCCTCGCCATATCTTTTGAGTTGATTGAACAGCAACGCCAGCTGCCAATGAATGTCAGGCACTTTCGAACCGCCCAGCTGATTCGCGCGCTTCAAGTAAGTCTCTGCTTCGTCTGGTTTTTGCGTTTGCCGCAGCAGCATTCCCAGCCAGAGGTTGGCGTTAACTGAACCTTGCTCAAGTGTGACTGCACGCCGCATCGACTCGACAGCTTCGTTTAACTGTTTGAGGTTGAATTGCGCAATCGAGAGTGCGTACAAACTCGGATACGCACGGCGGTTGACCTCAACTGCTTTCGTCAACACCGGCATCGCCGCCTCGTAATCCTGATGCAGTACATAGTCTGTGCCTAAGAGTTCGAGGGCCTCGAAGTAGGCGGGAAAAATCTCGATGGCTCGCTTGAGTGACTCCAGACCTTCCTGTCGCTGGTTCGGCTTCTGCAACAGCGCGACGCCGCGTTCAAATTGTTTGCGAGCAGGCTCAGGGACTTCCTGAACGAAGATGGCCCCACGCGTGGCAGTCTTTGAGGTGGACTGTCGCATCGATAGGAAGAAATCCACTTCTTCGAATCCGCGTCCGCGAGAAATCTCCACCCGCCTGGTTTGGCTGATGTAGCTCGTGCCGTAGGTTTGCACCCGCACCTGAAACGTCCCCACAGTGAGCCGGCGAAACATGAATAGACCCGAACTATCGGTTTTGGTCCGTTGAATCACCGAATCGACGTCATTGAGTAGTTCGACTTGAAACTCGTTGAGCGGCGCCCGGCGATCGTCAGAGACGTGGCCGGTGATCGAATTGAAAGCCTGCAGGTGAACGGAAGCACGCGGAGGGCTCGGCGATCCGGCGGAAGCGCCGAACGAAGCTCCGAACGAAACGCTGAACAATGTGATAAAGATGCTTACGAGCAGAAGCATCGAAACCTCTTGGGGATTCGAGTCGAATTAGCCAAATGATTATGCTACCGGCGGTCACCGGAGGCAATTCTTGCCGAAAGTTAAGCGTGGTTCCGAAAGTTGTGGGCTGGATTTGAGGAGCGTGAAAAGGTGCTGTGCCTGTTTGCGCATTTCGGTTAAAATGACGGCTCAGCTTTTTAGTTTTTGCCAAACCCTGAGCGTT
>JANLZV010000043.1:0-3329 GCA_031366425.1 Pyrinomonadaceae bacterium
ACTACTGTGTAAATCTTCCCCCAATATTCACTAGCAACTGAACGGCCACGACCCTGGTACCAGTAGACCAGTAGATCTTTGTGGTCTCCGTTTTGGATCAGATAACGGTTCGCAATGAATGGAGTTTTCCCTTTTGGCGAAATCGTGATTGTCCCTGGCTCGCTCATTACCCAGCCTGCGCCGGGCAAACAGTTTAGAGGACTGTGGTAAGTAGCGCCCTCGCGTTGGCTGGCGTAGTAGCCAACGTAGAAATTTATCGTGCGGCCGTCGGCGCCGCGATAGTCGCGCAGCAGGTAATCGCTGGCGCGTAACACTGCCATCGTCTGCGCATCAAACTGCCTGTCACCGCCAGTCTGTTCCCAGGCTCCTACCTGCTTAGGAAAGCCTTTCAGCTCCTTGCGTTCGACGTGGGCTTCTCCCAAATATTCCCACGCGTTAACTGCCAATCCCCCTGCAAGGATGAGAATAAATAAGATTGCAAATCGCCAGGCCTTCATCTATTCGCCTCCTCCCATTTCCATCGCGACCACCGTAAGAGGCGAAACCGCAGCAGCTCCTGCTCCCTTGCGGCGAGCACTCGGCTTAACGCGATCGAGTAGCCAACCGACGCCAAAGAGCATCAGGAAAGCAACGATATAAATCACCCAACCGGAAAAGCTGTGGAAGAAGCCATCGGCCACCTTGGTGCCGTAATAACGGGCCAGCACACCAGTGCCACTAACTCGCAGCGCGTTAGTGAAGATTGCGATCGGCACGGCCGAGCAGAAAATGATCGTGGAGCGCCAGAAGCCGTAACTCCGCAGTCGCTGAAAGAGACTTCTCAAGACACTTTGGTTTGGTCCATTGCCACTGTTCCCGCCGTTCTCGTCACGTGGATGCGTGAAATAAGCGAACACTACTGCCAGCGTCAAGAGCGTCATTAACGAACGGATTCCGCTGCACGCTTCCACCACTTCGAGCTTCTTCGTTTCTCTGGCGCCCAGGGGCATCAGCTCAATTACGTTCCCTTGCCGGAGCACGGGAATATCGAAAAGTGTCATGGCCCACACCGCGCAGCGCGACGCAAACAACTGAAGCGGAAAGGCTACTTTGTTGAAGATTATCGAAGGAATTGGGACCGCCAGCAGCAGTAAAAACAGGGGCACGAACATGAGACGCAAGACGGGAAAACCCCAAAAGTAGATCACAATTCCCGCGAGCATGAGGACCAGGGATATCCGTTGCATGTAAAGCTCCGCGCCGGCTGTCCCGGCCCAGAGGGCAAAAAGTGCGAAAACGACCGCGGTCAAGCCCCATACCGTTGCCGGTCTAATGTTGCTGCGAGCTACTCGGTCGCGTTCACTCCAAATGAAGTAGCCGATAACAAAGGGGATCAAAAGTCCGTGCGAATAATTTTCGTCAGTCCACCAGTCGTGCCCAAGCTTTGCCAGCACGGTCGCGTAGGCAAAGATTAACGCCGCCGAGATACCAACGATTCGCCAGATCTTTTTAGGGACAGGAATGCTGCTTAGGACATTCATGGGACACTCTGATGGGGTTTTGGTCTGAGGGCGCATCCGGTAAGATTCTCGCAAGTAAGGGGCACCTTTGCTTACGAAACCCGGCTGATGTCTTTTCAATTAATGGATTGCAACTCATGCGCCCGCTTGAGTTGGGTCTGGGCCATCCGGAAAAATTCTGGTGGCTCCCTTTCCTTAAAGAGGCAAAAGGGTTGAGATTCCGATTTCGTTGCTTTTATCCGATGGTTTCAGCAGGCGACAGAAGTGACGAATTCTGTCTGTTTGCAATTCGTGAATGCTTGGTGGCGGGACGTATCGGATCCAATCGACACTAACTAACTTGTCGATCATGACAACTTCCGCGATGATTACACGCAACTCCTGAATCGCGCAAGACCTTTTTCCAATGTCCTTAGAAGTCATTCACTCAGACTTGATCAGGCAGCGACCCCGCTCGACGCAAATCAGCGGATATGCGTTCGCAAGCATCATGCTGGCGTGTGCGGGGCTCTCAGCCATGATGGCCAGCTGGCTGCCGCTACAGGTTTCAGTGGTTACAGTCTTTCTCTTCGCCGGCCCACACAACTGGTTTGAGTTCCGCTATTTCCTCATGCGTTTGCCGCTAAAACTGGGCAAGTCGCGTAATTTTTTCCTGGCCGCGTTTGCGGGAATAGCTGTTTTGACAGCGGCGTATCTCTCGCTTCCGATGCTTTATCAATGGGCCACGTTGACATCCGGCGAATGGTCCACAATTCTTGCGGCATGGAACACGTTGCTGCTGATCTGGATTGGATTGCTGGTTTGGCTACGCGGCAAGCATAGAAGCCGGCGCGATTGGTCCTGGGCCATACCCTTAGCGCTTGGAGTCAGTTCGCTTAACTGGCTGCAGCCGGAGTTTTTTAGTCTCGCCATCGTCTACCTGCATCCATTAGTGGCGTTGTGGTTTTTGGATCGTCATCTCCGCACCACTCGCCCGCAGTGGGTTCGCGTCTACCATCGCTGCCTCCTACTGCTGCCAATCCTGCTGGTGGGAATTATTTGGATTCAGTCGTTAACTCCAGACTTGGCTGACGACAACGGACTGTTCTGGCGCATCACGCAACATGCGGGCGCTCAATTGTTGCCGAACATTCCCAGCCGCGTGCTGGTATCGGTGCATCTCTTCCTTGAGATGCTCCATTACGGTGTATGGATTTTTGCCCTGCCGTTGATTGCGCCGTTACGAAGTGCGACCACTCAGAAAGCTGATAGCGTTGCAAAGAAACTCGTGAGTGACGACTTCCCCCAAACTCCGCGCGCGATCTGGAAGGTGAAGAGCGTGCCGCTCGCGCGCCACCCGCGTGGCTTCCCGAAGTTGATAGCCACCGCGCTCACTTTCGGTATTCTTTTGATGATCTTGCTCTGGGTTGGTTTCTCGCTCGACTACGCGACGACGCGCGATCTTTATTTCACCGTGGCGATCGCGCATGTGATCGCCGAAGCGCCCTTCCTTTTGAAGATGCTGTAGACCACGTTTGTCGAGGCTTCCAGGTAAATGTCACCTTCCGAACTCTGGTTCTTTCTTCCCTTCGGTTACATCTTAACGATCCTGATCGAAACTCCCATACTCTACGCCGGTCTTTCCCGGCGACATTCCGCTGGCCGAAAACTCCTCGCGGGGGTTTGGCTTACCGCCTGCACTTATCCGGTCGTCACGCTTGTCCTGCCGCTTCTTTTTGCGCCCGGCCAAAGGTTTTTCTATCTGCTGATTGCTGAAACGTTTGCTCCAGTGGCGGAGTGCATTTTGTTTTGGCTGGCTTTCGGCGAAGCTGAATACCCCCGCCGGCGCTC
>JANLZV010000087.1:0-3569 GCA_031366425.1 Pyrinomonadaceae bacterium
GCGTTTCCAGTCGCCTTCGAACTGGCTAAGCTCGTCAAGCAAGCAACGGGCGCGAAGATGCCGCCGCGTTCGATCGCAGAACAGCTCAAGACAAAACTTGAAAGCTCGACCGAAGTTGCTCGTGTGGAAGTGGCGGGAGCCGGATATCTCAACGTGTTTTTCGATCGAGGCCATTTGCTCGGACTTTTCGCTGGGTCCAAAGTCGACTTCGAGGGCGAACCGTCTCCGCTGATTGATCGACCAAAGAAGATGGTCGAACACACGAGCATCAATCCAAACAAGGCGGCGCATATCGGACACGTGCGCAACGCGGTGTTGGGCGACACCTTCGTCCGAATTCTTAAGTCAGCGAGCGAGCGTGTCGAAGTTCAAAACTATATTGATAACACCGGGGTGCAGGTGGCTGACGTCGTAGTCGGATTCATGCACATTGAGAAGCTGAATCTTGATGAAATAAAAGCGCTCGATAATTCTCTGCCGCCCGAGCGTCCCTTCGATTATTACTGTTGGGATCTCTACACGAAAGTCGGCCTCTTCTACCGCGACGGCGAGGCGACCGCGGATCCGAATCCCGAACGGCTCAAACTGCGCGCTGAAGTTTTACACGCGCTCGAAGAGGGCACTAACACGATTGCCGAGCTGGCCGACTATGTCGCCACGCGAAACGTCGAACAGATCGTCGACACGATGGAGCGTTTGAGTATTCGTTACGATTTGCTCGCGCGCGAGTCTGACATCCTGCATCTGCATTTTTGGGACAAAGCGTTTGAGTTGATGAAAGCGGCCGGAGCGTTACGACTGGAAACCGAGGGCAAACACGCTGGGTGTTGGGTGATGCCGTTTGAATCGCACACCGGCACAGACGAACATGAGTCAGACAAGATCATTGTCCGATCCAATGGCACTGTTACCTACACCGGCAAGGACATTGCCTATCAACTTTGGAAGTTGGGCCACCTCGGCCTCGACTTTAACTACAAACCTTTCCGCGCTTATCCGGATGGCCACATCGCGTGGGTGACCACGACTGAACCAAATGCGGAAATGCTGCCGGAAGTGCCGCGGCCAAACTTCGGCAGTGGCGAGCGAGTCTATAACGTTATCGATTCGCGTCAGGCTTATCCGCAGGAAATCGTCGCGCGCGGAGTGGCTGCGATCGTGCCTGAAGTCGGTGACGAGGCGAGCACGCATCTTGGTTATGAAATGGTGGCGCTTTCCCCAGCCGCGTGTGAGGAGATGGGGATTGAGTTAAGCAACGAGGACCGCGCGCGGCCCTTCGTGGAAATGAGTGGTCGGAAGGGCCTCGGAGTTAAGGCTGACGACTTGATAAACCGGCTCGAAGCCGATGCTTTGCGGGAAGTGTCCGCCCGCCACCCCGAACTTTCAGTGGATGAGCAAGCTACGACTGCGCACCAGATCGCGGTCGGCGCACTCCGTTATTTTCTTTTGAAGTTTACCCGTAATTCCGTCATCGCTTTCGATTTCAAAGAAGCGCTTTCCTTTGAGGGTGAAACTGGTCCCTATTGCCAGTATGCAGCGGTGCGCGCAAATTCGATTTTCCGAAAACTTGGTGCGGATGCGGGGGCGTCTGCTGCGGCTTCGCTCAAGAGTCCCGCCGCAACTGCGGAAAGTTCAAACGCCGTTACCGCAGCGCTGGCTGGGGAATCTGGCACAGAAATCTGGTCGCTGGTGATGCTGGCTGAACGGCTGGATGAAGTGATCGCTCAGTGTGTCGCTTCGGCCGAACCCGCAGCACTGGCGAAGTACACCTTCACGCTCGCGCGCGCGTTCAACCTCTTCTATCACCGGCATCGAATCATCGCCGAAGAAGACGCGACGAAGCGCATGGTGTTAATTGCAGTGGCCGACATTGCGCGCGGTCGATTGACCTCGGCACTCGCGACCCTAGGCATTGAAGTTCCCGAACGGATGTAGAGCCGACGAATGTTTGCTAACGACCCAGGCGCGGTCACTACCCTTCCGTTGCTGACTGTCTGATAATGAGTGTTTCCGATTCACTGTACATTTGATAAAGGCTGAGAGTATAAAAACTTTATGTTGATCGTAATGAAAGCTGGCGCAACGGAGACGGAAGTTGATGCCGTCGTGCGCGTTATTGAGGAACTTGGTTACCGTGCTCATCCTATGCCCGGCGCGGCGCGGACTGCGATCGGCATTACCGGAAACCAGGGTTCTATCGACCCGTCCCATTTTGAGAACCTGCCGGGCGTTGCTGAGGCAGTTCGTGTCAGTAAACCCTACAAGCTCGTCACCCTCGACCTGCACGCGGAAAAAACGATCATTAAGGTCGGCGACGCAACCATTGGCGGAGATGAACTCGCGATCATGGCTGGTCCATGCGCGATCGAGAGTCACGCCCAGGCATTCGCGGTGGCTGAAGCAGTGCGTCGAAGCGGCGCGAAGTTTTTCCGTGGCGGTGCGTTTAAGCCGCGCACGTCTCCCTATGCGTTTCAAGGACTTGGCGAAGAAGGATTCAAGATCCTGGCTGACGTGCGGGAGAATTTTGGATTGAAGATTGTGACTGAGGCGCTGGATGAGGCCGGAATCGATCTGGTCGAACGCTATGCAGACGTGATTCAGATCGGGGCGCGCAGCATGCAAAACTTCACCTTGTTGCGCCGGGCCGGCAAATCCCGCCTTCCCGTGTTACTCAAGCGCGGACTCTCTGCGACGCTTGATGAATGGTTATTAGCGGCGGAATACATCATGTCTGAAGGCAACTATCAAGTGGTGCTTTGCGAGCGCGGTATCCGCACCTTTTCGCAGCACACGCGTAACACCCTCGATCTTGCGGCCATCCCGGCGGTGCGTCGCGTTTCGCATTTGCCGGTAGTCGTCGATCCGTCCCACGGCACGGGTAGAAATTTCATGGTGACGGCGCTTGCGCGCGCGGGTGTCGCAGTTGGCGCTGACGGATTGATCGTCGAGGTCCACAACGCACCGGATCATGCGCTATCAGACGGTGCGCAGGCATTGACGTTGGAGCAGTATGATCAGTTGGTTGGTGAGGTACGGGCAATTCATGAAGTGATGTCGCCGGCAACTGTCAGGTAAGCCTGGCGGAGCCTGTTGATTATTTGTTGGAATTCTTTACCGCCAGAATGCTCGCCAAGTCGCGAGCAAACAGTGAACGCGGCACCACCTCATCGTAACCTGCTTCGACCGCCTGTCGTTGCAGTTCAACATTCACGTGGGAAAAAAATCCTAACAGCGGAACGGAACTCAGAGACTTGTCATCCTTCAGCCTCGTTGCGAGCTCCATCGGATTGAGACGCGCGTTGTGTAGGTCGGCAATGAACAATTGGGGCGGTTCGTCAATAGCAAGGCTTAACAAAGCCGGAATCGTGCGAGGGAAACTGACCACTATTCCGAGGGCCTTCGCGGTCTCTTTGATCTTCGCGGCGAAGAACATGTCGTCAACCGCGGCAATTACAATTCGAATTCCACTTTCGTCTTCCACGCGCTGGTAGTCCTCCAAAACGAAGCTTACCCATTGATCTAGATCTCCCGTCGCGCAGGTTCCACGACACGGTGCTCTTCCCCCTTAA
>JANLZV010000091.1:0-7315 GCA_031366425.1 Pyrinomonadaceae bacterium
TTTGCCAAGACTTCGGGATACCGCTTTTCGCGGGTATAGAGAACAATTAGGAGCGTCTTAGCATCATCGCTCGCCCACTTGCCTTCCTTTGCCACGCGTTCAACCAGCGCGAGCCCCTTCTTTTTGGAACCGCGAAACCCAGTAACGCCCGCCACCACTTTGATTGGCAACGGCAACGAACCGACGACATATTCGTATAACCCTATGGTGATGCCGACATCGATAAACTCCGGGTCGAGCTTGAGCACATCACGATGATGCTCCACGGAATCGTTGCCGTCTTTTAAAGCAGCGAAGTGGCGGCGTTCAACTGCTTCTTCGAATGACGCCTTCAGGCCTTCGGTCGAGCCGAGCCAGTAAAGCGCTTCGACGTCTTTCGGGTTTTGCTTCAGACGAACTTCAGATAGCCGCTTTGCTTCGCGCGTGAGGTTGCGAAACTCAGCCACGACTTTTGGATCAACTTTGTCGTCGCCGCTGGAGTAAAAACTTTCAGAGCTGTATAGGGACGACTGCAGACGGCGCGATTCGTACAGCGTCTTGATCCAGATCCTGGCAGCCATCAACTGTGGTCCCGCGGGATGATTCGGATAGAGCCGAATAATTTCCTTAAAGTCTTTTTGCGCCTTGTCGTAGTCCAAATTGTAAAGCGCTTCGATTCCACTCCGGCGCAATGCTTCCAGTTGCAGGCGCTCAGGTTCACTCATCGAACTGGACGCGGGTACGGACGTGGATGCGGGCGTAGTTTGCGCGAACGCGCTACCTGCTGCAAAAACAATTATCGTTAATAGCAATGAAAGAAAATGCTTCACTAATTCTTGCCTCCAATCAAAATCTAAATGGGACCCTTCAGGGAAACGCCTCAAGGTATTTCACCCCAGCTCCGGTGTTAAATAAGACGACTCGCTCGTCTGCGTTTACTTGTCCAGCCGCCAACATCTTCTTCAAGGCCGGCAAACATGCAGCGCCTTCGGGAGCGCAAAATATTCCCTCTGCCGCACCAATTTCTCTGGTCGCGGCGATCAACTCATCGTCGGTGACTGCAATCGCGGCTCCGCCGGATTCGCGCAGCGCGTCGATAATCAAAAAATCTCCAATCGCTTTTGGCACTCGCAAGCCTGAGGCTACTGTGGCAGCGTTCGGAAACTCCTCAGCAAATCTTTGCCCAGTTTCAAACGCACGGACGATTGGTGCACATCCGCTCGCCTGCACGGTGACCATCCGCGGACGCTCGGCGCCAATCCATCCCATTGCCTGCATTTCGTCGAACGCTTTCCACATTCCAATTAATCCTGTACCGCCACCTGTCGGATAGACGATCACGTCGGGCAGTTCCCAGTCGAATTGTTCAGCCAACTCGTAACCGAGCGTCTTCTTGCCTTCCACGCGATACGGTTCCTTCAGAGTCGAAACATCAAACCAACCCTCAGCCTCTTTGCGCCGGCCTACTTCGGCTCCGCAATCGGTAATCAAACCATCCATCAAGGTAACGTGCGCGCCAGTCTGTTCGCACTCAACTACGTTTGCTCGCGGCGTATCCCTGGGCATAAAGATGAAACACTCAAGTCCGGCCCGTGCCGCGTAGGCTGCTAACGCTCCGGCCGCGTTTCCGGCTGACGGCACTGCGAGCTTTTTCGCCCCCAATTCCTTTGCCATCGACACCGCCGCCGACATTCCGCGAGCCTTAAAGCTCTGCGTAGGATTCTGCGATTCGTCCTTGATGTAGAGTTTGTCGATTCCAATTTGCTTTCCTAAACGCCTGGCCGGCAACAGCGGCGTCCAGCCCTCGCCGAGCGAGATGATGTTTTCATCATTTTCAACCGGCAGAATTTCTCGGTAACGCCACAGGTCCGCTCGTCTTCCCACGAGCGATGCCTTTGTCAAAGTGCTGCCGGCTCGCTCAAGGTCATACCGAACCAATAGTGGCTTGCCGCATTCACGGCAGAGGTTGAGCAACCGCCGTGCCTCGTGTCGCAAGCCGCAAGCAGCGCATTCAAGATGCGTAACGTTCATTGATTTAGCCTTTCCTGGGAATTTTTACCGATATCAGAATCTGATCATCCAATTTGACCCGACGATTACCATGGCAAGTGGCGCAAACATCTTGCACTTCATTGCGAGCGTTCCCCAGATTGCCTAAGTTCTGTGGCGCAACGCAATTAATAGCGTGCAAGTGACAAATGAAGGGCAAACAAAGTATCTTGTCACTTCGCTTATCACTTACTACTTTTTACTATTGAGGAAGAAACATGCCAAATCGCACCGCCGTAATTCAGACCAACCAGGGAACCATCAAATTTGAACTGTTGGAATCAGACGCTCCTAAAACCACCGAAAACTTCATCACCCTTGCCGAACGCGGCTACTACGATGGCGTGATCTTTCATCGCGTGATCAAAGGTTTCATGCTTCAGGGCGGTGACCCGACCGGCACTGGCCGGGGCGGTGAGTCCGCCTGGGGCGGACGCTTCAACGATGAGATTGAAGCAGCGTCAGAACTGTACCGCACCGGTTACAAGAAAGGCGTGGTGGCCATGGCCAACGCTGGTCCAAACACCAACGGCTCGCAGTTTTTCATCATGCATGCCGACTATCCTCTGCCCCCCAGCTATTCCATCTTCGGCCGGGTAACCGATGGCATGGACGTGGTGGATGCCATCGGGACGTCTGAGACCGATCGCAGCGACCGGCCAACTTCAGATGTGAAGATGGAAAAAGTAACGATCGAAAGTTAACGCATCGCGGCTTTATTCAGTCTCGAGGTCTCGCGCGGATCGCATCGGTCACGAACTGCTTCGCCGCGCTAACAGAATCCAACAGACTTTTGCCCCGTCCCAATCCGGCGGCAATTGCTGCCGACAAAATGCACCCCGAGCCGCGAATCCCGCGGCCGGGAATCCGTTCCAGCCTTAGTGTCGTCACCTCGCCGTCGTTGTCCAACAGATCAATTGCTTCGTTCACCGAATCCTCTTCAAGGTGTCCGCCTTTGATCAAGACTGCGCGCGCACCCAGCTTCCGGATTATCTTTGCCGCATCTCGCATATCTGCTTCTGACGAAATCTGTTTTCCGGTTAGTGCTTCGGCTTCGGGAATGTTTGGAGTCACCAGTTGAGCGAGGGGCAACAACTCCTCGATTAGAGTCTTAATCGCCGCCGGTTCCATCAATCGCTGGCCCGCTGATGAGATCATCACCGGATCTACAATCGGACGCGGCAGACTAGTCTCTCGGAATAACCGGGCCACCTCTCGAATGACTTCACGCGTCGGCAGCATTCCGGTTTTCACGCAAACGAAATTGAAATCGTCCAGCAACGGGTGCAATTGCGCCCGCACCGCCGCTCCGGTTTGATCAAGCGCGCCAAACCCGCCTACTGAGTTCTGAAACGTAATCGAAGTGACAACTGCCGCGGCGCGCAAACCAAAACTGTCAAACGTACGCACGTCAGCGAGCACGCCCGCGTTGCCGGAGGGATCGAAGCCGGCGATTGTTAAAGCCGCTGCAAACCGGCTACTAAGAGTTGAATTAGACGTCGTCAAAACTTTTTCTCATTTTTCCCACGATCCGCTGTAAGTGCGATGGATCGCTTAGCGCTCTAATCGCAGCGATGCCTTGCGCACCGGCCTCCAGGCACTGTGAAGCGCGCTCCACGGTAACGCCTCCCAACGCAATTACTGGAAACCCTGAAAGCTCAGCAGCGACTTGAGAAAGAGTTACCAGACCCTGCGCCGCGCCATAACGATCTTTTTCGGGCGTGCTGAACACTGGACCAAAGACAATAAAGTTCGCACCCGCGTCGCGCGCACCCCGCGCCTCTGCTACCGAATGGGTCGAAACTCCAATCAGGAAGTCGGCCCCAAACGCGCGTCGAACAATCGCAGGCGACAACGAAGAGGTGGTGAGATGCACGCCGTCCGCCCCGGCGGCCGCGGCAACGTCACTGCGATCGTTGACCAATAGTTTGGTGCGACTCTCGCGCGTGATCGCGGCGATGCGCTCGGTCAGCGCATACAGCACCGCAGTGTTCAACCGCTTTTCGCGAATTTGTAGAAGGTCGATTCCGGCTTCGACAGCGGCTTCGGCAGTCCTGACGACGCGAGCGAAATCTTCCTTGCCCGGGGTTGTCTCGGAGGTCGTTTCACCGCTCGTGATCAGATAAATCTGCGGCGCGCGGTGGTGGCGTGGAAGATTGGAAGACATCTGGTCGGGCACTTGCTGGCCGCTCAACAGTGGCTTGCAGCGCAGCTACAGTCTGACGGAAATGGAAAATTTCCCAGAAAGCAATTCCAAGGTTTAGCAAACCGATCCCAGTGACGGCCCCGCGCATCCAGCCTGAGGCGACGACCGTTTGCAACGCGTAAGAACCAGTCTTTCGCGCGGCGTAAAGAAGAAAATAGTTGTTGCCCCAATCGCTTAAACCCAGCGTGCCTTGCGGTATCCACGGTAAAAGCGTCAGCACGATGCCGATCTCGAGGCAGAGAATAATGTAGAAAATGACGCTGAGCTTTGCGGACATAAAGGAATGATAAAGGGTGAAACGTGATAAGTGAAATGTGAAGAGCGCAGGGATAACTATTCACAGTTCACCTTTCAGTTTTCATCCTGCCATCACTTCTTCTTCTTTTTCCTATCAGCTTTTTTCAGCTGCAGATTCTGCAACCTGTCCGCCACGTCACGGTATCCGACGTTGACCCCGTAAACTTCCGTAAACACTCCCTCGGCGCGCACTAGATCACCCATCTGTTCATAAGCCGAACCGAGTTCATACTGAAGCGCCGTATATTCTTCACCGCTCCGCCCCGGAGACTCCAGCCCTTTCTTAAACCAAATGACGGCGGCCTGCGGCAGGTCCTTCTGCAAAAAGCAATGGCCCAGCATGTTACAACATTGGAAATATCTGGCTGTTCCGTCGCCCGGTTTGGCGAGGCCGGCGGAGGTTTGAAACTCGCGAATCGCCTCGTCAAGCAGTTCCATCTCTTTGTAGGCCGTGGCCATGTTGTAGTGAGTCTCAAAATCTTCCGCCGGCGCAGCGTGGTCCTCCTCCGCCTCCATGCGAAATTCTTCGAAGATCTCAGCCAGACCCGAATCAATCCCGCTGCCCATAACAACCGGCGGAGCGACCTCAGTTGTTTGAGTAAAGTTCGACTCGAATAAAGCGTCGCCTAACTCGACGACTTCACCTGAATGGCTTGCGACCGCTTCGGGGTCTGGCTGCGACGTTTGAGGTCCACGCGCAAGTTGCTCGCGGCGCGCTGTAATTTCCGGGTGAGGTCCAACTTGTCGTTCCAACAGCTCCAAGGTATCAAGCGCGATGTCCGAGTAGCCTTGAGTGACATAAAAATCCACGCTCTCCAGTTCCTGTCGCAGGAGCGATTCAATCCTCGCCGCGTTTTGTTCCTCGGAGAGGGCCGGAGGAGTCGGGTCTTCGGTGATTTTGAGCAGTTGCGACTCAGCACCAGACGACTTCGGATCCGCCACCAACTTATCCGGCGCATGGCCGTCTTGATGCCCGTCGGATTCGTTCAGGTCCGCAAAAGAGGCGCTTGGATCCGAGGGAGTTTGTTCGGCCACCGAGTTCCACTCAAATTCATCTGCGGGAGCGGCGACAGAGGTTTCAACTATCTCAGCCGCCTCGGGTTCAATAACCCCGAAAGTTTCGAACGATGGCACTCCAGCAATCGCCGGCTCCTCGTCTACATTTATCTCGTCGCTACTCTCCTCAACCAAACCGCCGAGTTCGTCCAGGCGATTCATGAAGCGCTGCTCGTCTGGCGCCAGGCGAACGAGCTGGGTCAGCGCATATCGCTCGTCGTCAGCGAAGCCGGCAGTCTCAGCCGACTCAGCGAGCCGCTCGAGGGCCGCGCGGAGTTGTTCAGTATCTCGTTGCCACCAATAGACTCTGACGAGCAAGCGGAGACTACCAACGTGTTCAGGCGATCGCGCAAGAACTTCGTTAATCAACTCAAGCAGGTCGTTTTCTTCACGAGCCGCGAGCATCTGTTCAGTGATGCCGCCGAGGACTCTGGCGGCGTCATCGGTCTGTCCCAGTTTTAGATAAAGACGTGCGACTTCGGTATAACGCCGGTGCGCGCCAGCATCTGCTGAAACGATCAAATTTGTGATCCGCTCCGCGCCTGCAGCATCTTCAGCGTCGAGATATGCCTGGGCCAACATCGAAACTATTTCAGGATCATCAACCCCGTCCGCGACCCCCTTTTCCAGGAGCTCCGCGGCATCGTCGGCATCGCCCAGGGCTGTGTGGCAGGCGACTAAACCCTTGAGGACAGCTCGATCGTTAGGGCGTAGTTCTCGTGCGCGCGAAAAGGCAGCCAGGGCTTTTTCAAATTCGCCGTTTTCAAACATGCGATTTGCCGCCTCAGCAAACGCTTTAGCGGCATCCGGCTGCATCTGTTCCTTGAGGTAGCCTTCGGCGAGTTTCAACCGCACCTCGGTATTGTTTGCATCGAGATCGGCTATCTTGTGCAAGACTTTCAAACTGCGCTTCGTGTCGCCGGCTTTGGTGTAAGCATCTGCGACTACGAGATACTGTGCTCGCGCGTCAACCACGAGGCCCTGGGTGGCGTAGAGGTCGGCGAGTTTATTGGCAGTGGCCGGGTCGTGAGGTTTCAGCTTATCGATCTTGCGAAACATCGCGATCGCCTTGAGGGCGAATCCCTGTTCGCTGAAGTGTTCCGCAATTCGGGAGAAGCAGGACACCGCCTGATCTTTTTCTCCGACGCGCGCCAAAAGATCTCCCAACATGTTGAGAGCGGTGAGATCGTCACCGTCGTTATCGACGATTTGCCGATACTCTTTAATGGCGGCGGGAATCTTTCCTTGCGAGAGGAATTTTTCAGCGGCCTTTAAGACCTTAGCTTTTTCGAAAGCCATCAGGAGTATTATGTACCATCAAGTATGGGAGCGGAGTCAAACGCTGCGGGCGGATTGTACGGGGGAATCGATGAAGCACCTGCCAGAGAAACTACTTTTTCCCGAAGGAACAAGCTACGACCTACGCTAACATGAGCAAAAATCACTGTCAACGCAATCATATTTTGGGTTGTGTCGCAGTTTCAACTCTCAGCGTTAACCCGGCGAACTCTGCGTCGCTGCGGTGAATGTGTTCGCCCCATTTTTACCGCCGAGACGCAGAGCACGCGGAGACCACGCAGAGACGGAAACTCAAATTGCGACACTACCATATTTTGGGTACTGGCCCACGTTGCTCAGGACTCTGTCATTTAGGATTAACGCCTTGCGGTAGACCGAATCTGAAAGGGCCCACTTCTTACTTTGCAAATGCAAACCAACCAATCTAAG
>JANLZV010000105.1:0-5868 GCA_031366425.1 Pyrinomonadaceae bacterium
ATGCGCGTTCCGTCGATGCGAATCGTGATCTGTCCAACGAATTCGACGGCCTCACCGACGGCTCCATTAAACTGCGACTTGAGTTTCTTAACTAACGAGTGGCCGGAGGCATCGCTGGGCTTCGGACCTTCGTCTTTCTTCTTTACGGGAGGTTTAGGAGTGCCTGCTGCAGCTAGCGAGTCTTTGACGGCAGCGACGCGCGACTTCGCCTGTTCGACCATCGCAGCCTTTTCCGCATCTGCGCCGGCCGCTTCGCCTGCGTCAGGAATGGCAGCAGCCGGAGGGGTTCCCTCCGAGTCGGCAGGAACAATCACGCCCGGAAGTTCGGGCGATGACTCCTTGTTGTCGTTGTCTTCCGCCATCAGGTTTCGATTCCCACAATCACACTCTGACCAAGAGTGCGATCTCCAAATTGGATCGCGCTGTCAGTTACGGTCGTGGTGTTAATGCAATTACAGAAGGTCGGCAGAAATGGATTTAAGCATGACGGTAATTTGCTGTCAACAAACTTGTTTTGGGAGTAGTGAGTAAAACCGCAGGGCTAATCTTCGGGGCGTAAGGCGACGGTAACGAAGGGCTGCGAGGCGTATGATGAAGCCTCCCTGACGGTCATGCTGGTACGCCCCCAACTTGACGAGATCAATCCCTCAACCTATCATGGTTCGTTTGCAAAAGGCGGCATTTAGCTGTCTATAACCGAGGGTTAAGAGAATCATGAAACCAGAAATACACCCGCAATACGACGAAATCACTGTGACCTGCGCTTGCGGCGAAAGCTTTAAGACGCGTTCAACCAAGAACGGCGATATGCATGTTGAAATTTGCTCGGCGTGTCATCCATTCTTCACCGGCAAACAAAAGCTGGTCGATACCGCCGGACGCGTGGATCGCTTCAACAAGCGATACGGCAAGAAGACGCCGACCGAAACTCCCGCAGTCACTCAGTAATTTGTGAATTGCATTCGGTCTCGACGCGAGGACACATTTGAGTTTTAAGCATTAGCAAACTTCCCAAACTAGAACGCCGGCGAGAAATCGTCGGTCGCTACCAGTGCATTCGCACCTGCGACCGAGATCAACGCCGGCGTTAGTTTTAGCAGAACAGACATCCTGTCTGTCTTTGAAACGAAACGATAACAGGAAGAAACCAAGTGAGCACCAACGAGAGAGATCTAATTGTCGGGGGCCAGGCGGTAATCGAGGGCGTCATGATGCGCACGCCAAACGCCTACGCGGTGGCTGTAAGGAAAGCCGACGGGACGATAGTCAACATTTCAGCACGCCTGCCGAAGTGGAGCGATAAGTATCCATTACTAAAGCTTCCTGTCTTACGCGGCAGCGCTGTGCTGATCCAGTCGATGGGTCTCGGAATCAAGGCGCTGAACTATTCGGCCAACGAAGCTTTCGGCGAAGCGCAGGAGGCTGAGGCTAAGGAGATGCGGGTAGCGCTTACGCCCGCAGTGATCGAGGGCGAAGGTGACTTTGCCGGCATCACGGGAGCGGTTCCGGGTCTGTTTCCAATTCCGACCAAGAAGCATTCCAGTGACGAGCTCAAGAAAGGCGGGACCGCCGCAGCTGCAAGTTCGATCATCATTGCGATGGTCTTCAACGTTTTACTTTTTGTCGCAGCTCCGTTGTTGCTGACGAACGCGTTGTTCATCGCCGCAGGATGGGCGCCAACTGCTGCTGTCTCATCGTCGACTAATCCGCAAACGGGAGGACCGACAACTGAGGCGCCTGACAACCGCGCCGCGGCTGCTGAACCCGGCGTGCTCACGCGGGCCTGGAACTCAGTTGCCGCTTACCTGCATCCGGTTCGTCCATCGATTTCGTTCAACCTGATCGACGGGATAATTCGCATGACGTTTTTCCTGATCATGATTTTCAGTTTTTCATTGATCAAGGACATTAGGCGAGTATTCGAATATCACGGAGCGGAACACAAGACGGTATTTACCTGGGAAGCGGGACTGCCATTGACCGTGGAAAACGCGCGGCCACAACCGCGACAGCATCCCCGTTGCGGCACCAGCTTTCTGATGGTAGTCATGCTTGTCTCGATCGTGTTGTTTTCGGCCATTAAGTTTGATTCTTTGGTTTTCAACTTCCTGGTACGCATCGCGCTAATGCCCCTGGTGGCCGGTTTGTCTTACGAAATCATTCGCCTTTCGGCGAAGAAAGAAAGCGGCTGGTTTTTCAAGTTAATGACGAAGCCGGGCGTTTGGCTGCAGAACATCACCACGCAGGAACCAGACGATCAGCAACTCGAAGTCGCGATTGAAGCGCTAAAAGAATCACTGAAACTTGAACCGACAACTGGTGAGCCCGCCCTGGCGCCGTTGTCGTAAACGCAACTAGTTCTGAGAACACCATGTTAGAGAGACTCGAACAAATCGAAGCGCGCTACGAGGAACTAGCCAACGAGCTTTCCGCTCCGGAGTTGCTTTCCGATCAGGCGGCTTACACTAAGGCCGCGCGGCAACATCGAACGCTCGGCGAGATCGTGAACAAGTATCACGCCTGGAAAATACTCAAAGAAGAATTGGTCGGCGCGCGCGAACTATCCGAAATCGCCGACGATGACGAGATGCGCGACATGGCGCGGCTGGAAATCGAAACCCTCCAACAGAAACTCGAGGCCAGCGAACTCGACTTGAAACTCCTCCTCGTCCCCTCCGATCCAAACGACGAAAAAAATGTGATCGTGGAAATCCGGGCCGGCACTGGCGGCGACGAGGCCACTTTGTTCGCAGCCGAAATGCTGCGCATGTAT
Source organism: Pyrinomonadaceae bacterium (assembly GCA_031366425.1). GTDB lineage: Bacteria > Acidobacteriota > Blastocatellia > Pyrinomonadales > Pyrinomonadaceae > PSRF01. The sequence goes on from JANLZV010000105.1 coordinate 2,774, forward strand.
GGCCGCTACGCGGAAAGACAGGGCTGGAAGTTTGAAGTTCTCGATGCTTCGGAATCTGGCATCGGAGGTTTTAAGGAAGCCATCGCTTTGATCGAAGGCGATAAGGTCTATTCGAAACTCAAACACGAATCAGGCGTGCACCGCGTCCAGCGTGTGCCGCAAACGGAAGGCAGCGGACGAATTCACACCTCAGCGATCACGGTCGCCGTCCTTCCTGAAGCTGAAGAGGTAGACGTAAAGATCGATCCCAAAGAGCTGCGCATCGACACGTTTTGTTCGTCTGGCCCAGGCGGGCAGTCTGTGAATACTACTTACTCGGCCGTGCGCATCACGCATCTGCCAACCAACACCGTGGTCTCAATGCAGGACGAAAAGTCGCAGATCAAGAATCGCGAGAAAGCGATGCGCGTCTTGCGCGCGCGCCTGCAGGAGATGGCCGAACGCGAGCAGCACGATGCCCTCGCCAGCGAACGCCGTTCGATGGTCGGATCTGGCGATCGCTCGGAAAAGATCCGCACGTACAACTTTAAAGAAAATCGTGTCACTGACCATCGCATCGGGCTCACCATTCACCAGCTCGACCTGGTAATGCAGGGCGGCATCGACGAATTCATCCAGGCCCTCGTCTCACACGACCAGGCGGAAAAGATGAAAGCCGAAGCCGTGGCCGTGTAGATGGTTTCGAGTTTGAAGTTTGAAGTTTCGAGTTGCCGGCTTTGAAACTCGAAACTTGAAACCCTAAACTCGAACCATGTCTTTATCTACCCACGTCATCCTAATCCGTCACGGCCAATCGCAGGGTAACGCCGAAGGGCGCTTTGGCGGACACACCGATACGCCACTGTCTGCGCTCGGACGGAGACAGGCGGAAGCGACCGCAAACGCACTCGGATCGGAAAAGTTTTCGGCCATCTATTCAAGCGATCTGCCGCGGGCGATCGAGACGGCCACTCCGCTCGCTCAGCGAACCGGAGCTCCGCTGATAACTTCCGAAGCCTTGCGCGAACGCAGCGTGGGAGTGATGGAAGGTCTGACTTTTGCTGAGGCAGCCGAGCAACACCCGATTGAGTATCAGGCTTTGCTGCATCGTGACTTCGATCATGTGTTGTTAGGCGGGGAGAGCTACCGGCAGATGCTTGATCGCGCCGCCAGCGAGTTGGACGATGCGATCGCAAAGCATCGCGGCGGGCGAATCGCAGTGTTCACTCACACCGGCACGATCTGCATTCTCATACTTCATCTCATGGGCGCGCTTGACGCCCCTGAACTCAAACCAGTCTGGATCGGAACTTCAAATTGCGGACTCGCCCGCTTTGATCTGCGCAGCGACGGCTTCATCCGCGTGCTTGGCATCAACGACACGCGCCACCTGATCGGCGTCTAGACTCTCGTCTGGCTACGGTGTGGCTAAACGGTTTCTTTCAGCATTCGCCCACTCACAAAATACTTTTTTATCGTCAGCTGACAACGTTGAGCCGGCATGCAGCGGTATGTACGTGCCGAGCGGCATGGCGCCGTCTTCGACCAGTTCGCACATATCCCGCAACAGACGACGATGGCGATCCCGATCGTAGCGGCCCCACTCCGAAAGGTTCATCTCCTTCCGGCCTTCGTTGACGTGGTCCACGATAAACCATGAAACCGGCGCGACGTTTGTGTACCAGGGCCAGCGAGTCTCGTTTGAATGACAGTCCCGGCACGAGCGATCGATGATGCCGGTAACTTGCGGATACATCTGCAGTGACGCCTGAATAGTTTGCGACTGGTCTATCGTGGGGTTAGTCCGCGCCGGTCGCCATAGTTGCGCAACCGCAAAAACGCACGCGAGCGCAATTGCGATCCACTTGAAAACCTTCCACACTATTCTCATCGCGCTGCTCCTCGACTATTCAACTAATCCTTGACTGCTAACTCTATCGCGCCCCCTGGGAGCGCAGGCATCCTTGCCTGCAACTGCATGGTCAACCCACCTGGACCGCGGGCGCCCTCGCCCGCAAATGAGCGCCGGCAAGCCCTCCCTGACGGTCGGGCCTCTGCTATCTGCTCTGCCCTGCTCTGCTGCTCACTGTTCACTGCCCACTGATCACTGTCCACTGCTCCAACTATTTTCCAGATAGCCTTTCCAGAGATGCAGCATCTTTTCGTCAAGCTGCAAAACGCCTTCACGCGTCACCTCTCGCGGCGGTGGCGCTAGCGCGGCTATCCGTTCAAAAACCTGTTCGCGCTGCGCTCCGTTTACTCGATACAGCAAATGCCAAAGTGTGAGCGTGTCACGCAGACGCGCCTCTGAAATCACTGTCTTCAACTCCAGCGCGCGCCTTTCGTCGTTGAGTTTGAGATCGAAGTCGAGCTTGGCCAGGGCTGTGGTAAAACTTTGCGAGGCATCTTCAAAATAAGGCGTGCCTGGCCCAATCCCCGGACGAGTAGCACACGCAGCGCCCGCCGGAACGATCGATTCCAGCTCCTGCAGTTGCAGGGCCACCCAACCGGACGTTACCCGCAAAAGGCTCGCGCCGAGGTCGTCCACTTCGAGCGTGTAAGCACAACCAAGATCCGCAGCAACTCCTGACGGTGTATCGACAAAGAAAAGACGCGGCGGAGCCCAGATCCTCGCGCTCATCCTCCCGCGCGCAAGTTCGAGACGGTGCTCGGTGGGTTTGGTTGCCACCAGCCGCACTCGCGTGTTGGGGTCGATCTCCACCTGACCGATAGTCCCCACTTCGATCTGCGCGCGTGAAGCGTTATCGGTTTCCAGCCATTGGCCCACCGCAAGTTTGCCCTGGGCATTCATCCGCGCGGCGCCAATCGTAGGCGCACCTCCCAGCCGGGCCACTTGCCAAGACGGACGCGACTCGCGCGTGTACAACCAAAGCGCGCCCAGACCAATCGCCAACAACAGAACGGCTGCGATCGCTGCGATCGATTCGAAACGGGGCCGCCAAACCTTGAAGGGAGAACGCGACACCGCAACCAAACGAGGTTTGACGTCACTCGCTTCCGTCTTCGTCTCAGCTGCAAGCTGAGATTCGATTGCGGCCCAGAGCGTGTCAGGCGCCGCAAACTGCGGAGCGTGGCCCGCGAGTCTTACCCCCAGC
>JANLZV010000133.1:0-3409 GCA_031366425.1 Pyrinomonadaceae bacterium
CCACTCTTTGGTAACGCCAGACTTAACCCTCATCGCATGCGCGATGAGATACGTGGTACCGCCAAGCACGACGGCAATCAGGGGACTAACTAACAGCGGCAAAAAGAACGAAGTCCCGAGCTTCGAGAAGTTGACCCCTCCGCTGGCGGCAACCAGCCCAACGCCGACGAGAGCACCCGTGAGTCCATGCGTGGTGGAGATGGGAAAACTCAGGAACGTCGCAAGGAGCACCGTGCCTCCGGCCGCAAGGGCCACACACAAAAGGAAATTTGGCGAGGCGACTACCGGGTCAGGCACCAGTCCTTTGCCGGAGAAGTTTTTGATCAATCCAGCCGCCAGGAAGATCGAACATATCGAACCGGCGAAGGTAGTGACCGTGGCCCACCCGAGCGCCTTTGTGTAGTTGGCGGCGCCGCTGCCGAAGAGTGTGGCCACACCCTTGAAGTTGTCGTTGGCGCCATTGGCATAGGCCACGAAAAGAGTTGCGATGACGATCAATGTGAAGAAAAACATGAGTCTCACTTTCTTCGGCCGTGCAAGGGGCCGAACTTCTAAAGAACAGGGAATCCTTTCCTCTCTTAAACTGCCCGCTCTGCCATTCGGTAAAGAAAATTTCGGCGAGATGCTCGCCGTTAAACCTAGGCGGCGAGAGCTCGCCGTCTGATGGCGCGGACGAAGAGAAAGCCTTCGAATGTGGCGAGTGCGATCGCGCCGGCGAGTCCAATAAACCCAAGCCGGAAAAAAGACTCAGGCAAGACAGTAGTCGTGTAAGGCGCGAGTGCGGTCGGACGAAAGCGTCCGTCCCATCCGTTCAAAATAAAAGTGGCCCAAGCCGCTCCCATTAAGGTAGTGCCGAGAAAATGAATCGCCAATTCTTTCGGAGGGACAATCCGCGGGGCGCGGCTGGCGGGCTCAAAAACTACGTCGAGTAATGTGTTCAGCCCGTCAAAAGCAAATAGACCGAAGACCAGCCAAAACCATGCGCCCTCGGGTCTGCCAAGCAATAGAATCCCAGTCGCGATCGGTACGAGGTAACCTCGAAACAGATGAGTAATTTCTTCCTTGACTGACTCGGGCCGTTCAAACAGACGAAACTTCCAAAGGTGAAAGTAGATTACGTCCAGGGCCCCCAGCGGTCCTGCAGTCAGTAAAACTATTAGCGGAATATCCACTGATAAAAGTCTTTCGATGAGTTTCGGGAACCGTCGCTTCGGATGCGCGCACCTTATGCCCGCGCCTAGCCGCTGTCAAGGAAAACAACTCCGTGGCAGCAGATCTTTTTTTGCGTGGTTTCACCGCGACAATTCGGAATGTCTAGCGCTGGAAGAATATTTGAGGCTAAGATATGCCGCCCGCGGCCACTACTCTTCGAAAGGTCTGCTTAGTGTCCGAAAATTTCTCACAGATTGCGTCAAGCCTGACAACTACGGCAAGTGCGTTGCACTGGCGTGGCTGGATGCTTGGCACGAGTGGCAACCTAAGCGCAGTAGTGGAACGTTCACCCTTGCGACTCGCGATGAGCCCGAGCGGCTGCGACAAAGGCGCGCTTCAGCCGGAACAGTTTCTATTGATTGACGATCGGGCGAAAGCGATCGGCAGCTTAGATGTGAGCCCCTCTGCCGAGAGTCTGTTGCACCTGGAAATCGTGAAGCAACGAGGCGCGGGCGCCGTGCTTCATACCCATTCGATTTGGAGCACAATGCTTTCTGATCTCAACGCGGAAGCCGGCGGCCTTTCGATCACCGGATACGAAATGCTGAAAGGCCTTGAAGGCGTTACGACTCACGAGCACTCCGAATGGCTGCCAATTCTCGATAATTCACAAGACATGACAAAGCTGGCCGAACAGGTAAGGGATATGCTGGGCGCGCACCCGACGGCCCATGGATTTTTGTTACGACGGCATGGACTTTACTCATGGGGAAAAGATTTGGTCCAGGCCCAGCGACACATTGAGATTCTTGAATTCCTACTCGAAGCGGTGGGGCGCACGCTGCTCGTCGTCTCAGGCAAAAGTGCGTTGGAAGTTTAATCGATGACTACAGTCAGAATTATTGACCAGGATCGGGTGCTGACTAGCAGCGTCGAGATCGCTGAGTGCCTGGCAACTTACGGCATCGACTATCAACGATGGCCCAGCGATGATCGGATCGCCGCAGATGCGTCTACCGAGGCTGTGCTCAGCGCCTACGCAACTGAGATTGCCGCAATGAAAGCTAGTGGCGGCTACGTTACTGCGGACGTTATCGATGTGACGCCGGAGACACCCGGCCTTGAAGAAATGCTGGCAAAGTTTAGTCGCGAACATTGGCACGACGAAGACGAAGTAAGATTCATCGTCGCCGGCAACGGAGTGTTTCATATTCATGCTCGCGATCGCGATCGTGCGTTTCTAGCAATCGAAGTGGAAAGCGGCGATCTGATTCGGGTCCCGCGCGGCACGCTGCATTGGTTCGACCTTTGTGCCAACCGCCGCATCCGCGCGATCAGGCTTTTTCAGGACCAGGCCGGTTGGACGCCGCACTACACTAATAGCGGTCACGATCAAAAGTTTTTGGCGCTGTGCTTTGGAGCGCAACATCCGCAATTCAACTTGGGAACTAGCGGGGTCAGTCACGATTAACCCAGGGGTGGCAAACAGCTAAGGGATGACATCAAAGCTCAACGTCGCCAGGGTTCGCGGAGTTCTCCTTGATATCGAAGGCACCACCACTCCGATCTCATTTGTTCATGACGTGTTGTTTTCTTACGCGCGCACAAATCTTTCGAACTATCTCGTCGAGCATTCCGATGCGATCGAGACTCGCGACGATCTGAGCAAGTTAAGTGCAGAACACGCTGCCGACGTTGCGGCCGGCCTCGATCCGCCGGCGTTGTCGATTGAAAGTGTGGGCGCCGAGCTTGAGTCCCTGGCGGCGTATATCAATTGGCTAATGGACCGCGATCGCAAGTCTCCAGCGCTAAAACTTCTGCAAGGCAAGATTTGGCAACAGGGTTATCTTAGCGGCAGGTTGACGGCAGAAGTCTTTAACGACGTCGCTCCGGCATTGAAGCGTTGGCGAAGCGCAGGATTAACCATCAACATCTTTTCGTCTGGTAGTGTGTTGGCCCAGAAACTGCTTTTTGCTCACACCGGAGCGGGTGATCTTACCCACTTGATCGATAGCTACTTTGATACCAGCAGCGGACCAAAGGCTGAGGTTGATAGTTATCGGCGCATCTCGGCGTCGCTTAATTTGCCGCCGCAAAGCGTTGTATTTATCTCAGACGTAGCGGCGGAATTGCAGGCCGCCGACGCAGCGGGCCTGCAGACGTTACTTTGCTTGCGGCCGGGAAACGCGCAACAACCGGCGCAACAACCGGGCGGCGAACGATTTCAAACTGTGGAAACCTTTGAAATCATTCCTGG
>JANLZV010000148.1:0-1615 GCA_031366425.1 Pyrinomonadaceae bacterium
GCACTCTTAACCAGTGGCGACCTGCTGAACCAGGTAGTTACTGAGGCCGGACTATTCAAGCCGTCGGCTTCAATCACCGCGCGGCTCGGCCTTAAAGAAGCGCCCCGCTCGCAGGCCGGCCAGGTTGAGGAGGCCAGTGCGCAACTCGCGAAAGACCTCGTCATCAATCCGGTCAAGAAGGCAAATATTATCGAGGTGAAGTACACCTCCAGCTCGCCTGAGACTGCCGCTGCGGTGTTGCGAAAGGTGCAGGACCTTTATCTCGAAAAACATTTGAAGCTTCACCGGCCACCGGGCACCTACGAATTTTTCAAAGGACAGGCAGACAACAACGAGGCGCAACTCAGAGAAGCTGAGAAACAGCTCTCGACCTTTCAGCAGTCGATGAATGTGGTTTCTCTCACGCAGCAAAAAGAGCAGACGGTGCAAAAGCTCACCGAGGCAAAGTCAAAGTTGTTGGAGACCAATGCCTTCCTTCGGGAAGTCAACGATCGAATCGCCAAGGTGCAACAACAACTGGAAACGATTCAGCCACGCATTGTGACGCAGAGCCGGGCGATGCCCAATCAATACTCGGCCGAGCGGCTCAATACGATGATCGTGGAACTGCAAAACCGCCGCACGCAACTCCTAACTAAGTTTCGTCCGGAAGATCGCCTGGTCAGAGAAGTGGACCAGCAAATCAAGACCACGCGCACGGCGTTGGATAAAGCCGCCAGCGAAACCATCACCGAACAGTCGACCGACCTGAACCCCTTGCGCCAAACGCTGGAGACTGAGCGCGCGCGCGCCCGTGTCGACCAGGCTGGAGCTCAGGGCCGCCAGGAAATGTTGGTAGGTCAGGTGGGCCAATACGAAAGTCAGCTCTCGCGTCTGGAAGGGATTACTGCTGAATACGACGATTTGAGTCGCAAGGTGAAACAAAGCGCGGACAATTTTCAGCTCTACAAACAGAAAGAAGAAGAAGCGCGCATAACTGACGAGTTGGATCAGAACAAGATTACCAACGTCTCGATCGCAGAGGCGCCGGTCCAATCTCAACTTCCGGTCAGGCCAAACCGGCCATTGAATCTTTTGTTGGGTGTGTTTCTGGGAGGGTTACTGGCGCTCGGCGCGGTGCTGATCGCGGAGTTTATGCGCGACACCGTCTTAACGCCTCGCGAGCTTGAAACGGTGACCGGTGCGACCGTACTCGCTTCGTTGCCTTACTCGAGCCGGGTTAGCTCGCAAACCATCGTGCCCGTTGCCGACGAGGTGGATCGGCCCGCCAGAATTCGCGAAGCCCGCGCGATGGAAATTGGAACCGAGCTACATCCGACGCCAAGAGTTGGTAAACCAAGACTCTCGCAGCCAAAGATTGTGCACGAAGAATTTCAGTGGGCATCCGGAGAGTAGTTCGCCGGCAGTTGCGAGCAAGGGTACACAGAAATCATGAAAGCTGGATTCTATCTTGAATTGATTCGCACGGTATTTCAGCCGGTTGATGCGCAGGGAAAACTACGTCACCGGGTGGTGGCGTTTACCTCCGCGACTCCGGGCGAAGGCGTCAGTTACGTGGTCGATCTCATTGCGAGAGAGTTGGCCGCGCAAACGGAGAGACGTGTGCTTCGGGTTG
>JANLZV010000160.1:0-5647 GCA_031366425.1 Pyrinomonadaceae bacterium
TCGTTTACGAAGATGCGCACGTGATCGTCGTCAACAAACCCGCCGGCCTCGTGGTCCACCCGGCCGCGGGAGTCCATTCCGGTACGCTGGCCAATGCGCTGGCTTACCATTTTCAGCAACTGTCAAACGCGGGCTCGGTGCGGCCGGGCATTGTGCACCGGCTCGATAAAGACACCTCCGGGCTGCTGGTAGTGGCGAAGACAGAATCAGGCCATCAAGACCTAGCGGATCAGTTTCGAGCGCGCGAGGTTTTTAAGAGTTACGTGGCGCTGGTCTACGGCGTGGTCAAGCAGGCGAGCGGACGAATCGAGGAGCCGATCGCCCGCGATCCTCGCAACCGAACGCGGATGGCGGTAGTGGCCGGCGGTCGTGGGGCGCTTTCACTTTTTAAGATTCGCCGCAGTTACGATTCATTTACCCTTCTCGACATTGAGCTTAAAACCGGGCGAACGCATCAGATTCGCGTTCATCTTTCGTGGCTCAAGCATCCGGTGGTGGCGGATGAACTTTACAGCGGAGGCAGGGAAAACAATCTCGACGTCAGACTGCGAGCGTTGATTCGTAAGTTGAATCGCCAATTCCTTCACGCGGAACAGTTAGGTTTTCGTCACCCGCAGACAGGCGAGCAGATGCGTTTTACCGCGCCCTTGCCTCCGGATCTGCGTTCCATGCTGGACGCACTCGAGCCAGATCAGCAATGACCGCTTTGGGTTTTTGAGCGTTTAGGGAACTGGCTCGAAGCGCTTAACTAGTTCCTTGAAGCGGTCGTCAGATCGAAGCCCGTCGAAGATTGGTTCAGTTCTGATCAGGACTAAACCTGGATGCCGGCTTTCAAAGGCCCGGTTGAGTTGAACGATGGCCTGGTCGTTATCTTTTAGACCGGCGTAGACGGTTGCAAAGTAAAGACCGGAAACATACCGACGCTGAGCGATAGCCTCAAGGTGTTTCAAGATCGACTCCGCTTCCTTTCGTTGACCAGCCATTCCATAAGCAAAGCCAAGCGAGGCAGACGCTTCAACTTCCTTAGCCACCACGTCCTCCGGCAACGTCCCATCAGTCGGCGCCTTAATCAGAGAACGCAATTCGGCAATCGCTTCGTTATACATTCGTTTCTGAACGTAAGCGAGACCGAGATAATGTCGGGCCACCCAAAACTCTGAATCCGTCTCCAGCGTTTTCTTATACTTCTCGACTGCATCGTCGTAGTTATGTTCGTAATAGGAATAGAGACCAGCATTCGAGCTGATAATTGGCGAAAGCGGATCCAGCAAGTGCGCCTGTTCGATCTCCTGTTTCGCGTGATCGAATTTTCCCATCTGGACCAGATACGAGGCGTACCATTGATGAGCCGTCGGATATTTCGGGTTCAACTCGAGCGCTTTTTTGAAATCTGCTTCAGCGCCGAGCCAGTCCCAGTCAAAAGCAAGTTTCACAAATGCGCGTGAGGTGTAGGCCTCCGCCAGAGAAGGATCGATGTCTACAGCGCGCTGGGCGGCGGCCTTCGCCTTCAACATTTCGTCGGCCGGCCTGACTACGCCAATGTCCGAAAGCAAGGCGTAAGAATCGGCGAGGCCTGAATAGGCCAACGCATAACGCGGATCCTTTTCCTCGGCCTCCCGAAAATATTTGATGCCGTTTCGCAGTCCGTCTTCATTTCGTTTGTTCCAAAAATAACGGCCCTTGAGATACAGCTCGTAAGCTTCGGCATCATTGGTGTAGCGCTTTGCGAGCTTTTGTTGGTCGGGGCCGGTCAAACGCAGTCGCAGGTTTTCCGAAATCTTGCGGGAGATTTCGTCCTGCACGGAAAAAATATCAGACAAGTTATTGTTATATTCAGCGCCCCAAAGTTGTGATCCGTCAGACACTGCGATCAACTCGGTCTTGATGATAAATCGGTCGCCTTGCTTGACGAGGCGGCCTACCAGGACCGCTCCAACTTTCAAGTTTCGGCCGATTTCCTGTGGATCGAGGTTCTTGTCTTTGAACCGGAATACCGCCGCGCGCGACATTACCTTCAGGTTCGGAAGCTGGGACAGGCTGCGGATGATGCTTTCTGTGATTCCGTCCGAAAGGTATTCCGCATTCGCGTCGTTGCTATCGTTTACAAAGGGAAGCACCGCTACCGAATCGATTGTCTGGCGCGACATATAAAAGTAGATCGCGACCAGGGCTAACAAAACTGCGGCAATCGCCGCAAACATTATTATCTTTCGACGACCGGAACCCGCTCGTCGGTCTTCATCGGTGGCCGCGGTCGACGCGGTCGGCTGCGCTGACTGAGTTTGGGTTTCGGGTCGCGAACGATTGTCAGTTTGCGAAGGCGCGGGTGTGACGATTCTGGTGGCTTCAGTATCAGATTCCGCTTGAGATCGGGCGCCGGTCTCCGGGCGAGTCAGTTGCCGCTCTTCACGTAGTTGTTCGAGGTCCAGTTTTAAATCGGTGACCGTCTGATAGCGTTTCGCCTTATCCTTCGCGAGAGCCTTGGACACGATTCGTTCGAGATGCCTGGGAACTTCCGTTGAGTGGCTCATCAGCGGCGCAGGATCGTGATCGATGATGGAGACTCGCACGTGACTATCGGTGGGTCCGGTAAAAGGCGGACGTCCCGCAACCATTTCATAGAGCACCACGCCGAGGCTGAAGATGTCGGTGCGAGCGTCGATGGATTCGCCCTGGGCTTGCTCGGGAGACATGTAGCCAGTGGTTCCCAGCACAGCGCCGGGGTTGGTCTGATTTACCGGCATCGTTACCGCTTCCGGATCGTGCCCGGGAGCTGACTCGCGCTCGGTGAGTTTGATGAGTCCAAAGTCAAGCACCTTGACGAAACGATCGCGGGCAAATCGATCGGGACGCAGCATGATGTTTTCCGGCTTTACGTCTCGATGAATTATTCCCGCGGCATGCGCTGCTTCGAGCGCCATCGCTACTTGAACTGCAATGCCCAGGGCTTCATCAACCTTGAGCGGATCTCGCCAGATGTACTGGCGCAACGTTTCCCCCTCGATAAACTCAGTAGCGATATAGTGGAGCGTGTCGGTTTGTCCGATCTCAAACACCGTCAGAATGTTTGGATGGTTAAGCATGAGGATGGCTCGCGCTTCCTGCTTGAACCGGCGCAGGCGACCCTCATCTTTGGTGAGTTCGGCCGGAAGTACCTTGATCGCCACTTTTCGAGAGTGTTGTCTGGTGTCTTCCGCCAGAAACACTTCGCCCATGCCACCCCGGCCGAGCCTTTTGAGGATTCGATAATGACCGATTGACTCGGGCAACTCCGCGCTGTAGTCAGGATTTTTGTCGTCTGGGCCGAACATGGCTGGAGGTGTTCTCGCGCAGGATTCAATGAAGCTGATAAGCTCTGTGATTCAGAACCGCATTGTAGCATCGCTGAGCAGTTCTCAACATAAAGAACCCGATTGGCTCTTCACTCAGGTCAGGCCGGCGAGATCGGAGTTGAGAACTGTCTGCTACCCAATTAACGGAGGTTTTGTTAGTTTCCCGATGTATGTTCTTATAGATTTCTAACTTAACGACTTGCGTGGCGGGCCCTTCTTAAGGGCAACGAGCCCGCTGCGGCGGGGCATCAAAGCGCCGGTCTCCGCAGTTCACGAACGCGTAATCATCCTATTAACAAATCACTTATGAACCTGTCTCCTATAAAGCTTTTACCCCGGATATTGTTGTTCAGTGCGTTGGTCGCAGGCGTCTGCCTGGCTCAACAACCGAAGCCGAGTCCGACGCCTCCGTTAACCGTCCAGGATCAGGACCCGATTGTCACCACTATTCGTCGCGTGCGTTTGCCGATTACCGTGATGGATAAGAAGGGCCAACTTGTTTCCGGACTGACCAGGTCAGACTTCATTATCCTGGAAGATAAAGTGCCGCAGGCAGTGGAAACATTTTCGGACGATAGCGGCGAGGCGTTGCCGCTCTACGTGGCCGTGCTGATGGATACGTCTCCATCAACTTTGGGCAAACTTAAGTTTCAACAAGAGTCCGCGATGAATTTCATCCAGACCGTGGTTAAGCCGCGACGAGACCGCGTGCTCTTTGCCACGTTTGATGACCAGATCAATTTGCGTCAGGACTTCACCGACAAGCTCGATCTGCTCGACCGCGCCGTGCAAGGCGTCAAGAAGTTGGGCGAGAAGACCGCGCTTTACGACGCTATCTGGCAGTTCTGTGATGAGAAACTCCGATCGGCGGCAGGACGTCGAGTGCTGGTAGTGATTACTGACGGTGAAGACACTTACAGTCGTGCAGACATTCGAGACGCGATCGACATTGCCCAGCGAACCGAGACGACAATCTTTGCCATCTCTACGAAAGGTGGATTCACGTCGACAGTTCCAGGAGTTGAAGCCGGCCAGGCGAAAGACACGAAAGATCGCGCGCTTGTAAGCCTGGCCGAAGAAACCGGTGGCGTCGCGTTTTTCAGCGGGGACATGCTGACCCTGGAGCGTTCGTTTTCAAAAATTGCGAAAGAGCTTCGCGCGCAATATCTGGTTACCTACAAGCCACTCAACGATCGTTACGATGGCAGCTACCGCAAAGTCGAAGTCAAACTTGTGGAGAACCGCAAAGATTTGAAGGTTCGGACCAAACGCGGATACAAAGCCATTGCTGATAGCGTAAGACCCTAAGAGTTACCCAGATGAATGCAGTAATAAGAAATTTAGTGTTAACGCTGGGCCTGTCACTGTTGCTGATCGGCATTGCCGCGATCGCAGGTTCTGATCGGATGCTGGCGCAAACTCCGAGCCCGGAATCTCAGGAAAAGACCCGAAGTCGCACCGTATCCGAGTTGCCGTTCCCATCACCCACGCCTCCGAAAGAAGAAGTCCCGCAGGACTCTGAAGAAGTGGTGCGGGTTGAAACCAATCTCACGAATATCTTTTTCACGGCGGCCGATCGCAACAAGCGTTTTATCGGCGATCTCAAGAAGGAACACATTCGAGTCCTCGATGACGGACAGCCGCAGGAGATTTTTACGTTTCAACAGAATGTCGATCTGCCCCTATCGATAGCGATCCTCCTCGACACGAGCATCTCCGAGCAGCGAACTTTGCCCGACGAAAAAGCGGCGGCGCGATCCTTCCTTGAAGCGGTGGTGCGGCCTCAACGGGACGAAGCGGCGATTCTTTCGTTTACTGGAGACGTCACACTCGAACAGGGATTTACCGGCAATCTTGAACGCCTGCGTCGAGCCGTCGATCGCGTTGAATTTGTGCCGCCCTCAGGCTACGTTGGAGGCAATGTGGTAGTTGGCAGTACGCAGCCGACACCTCCGATTTCTGATGTAAATCGCGACCTTGCTGGGTCGACTGCGATTTGGGATGCGGTATGGGCGTGCGCGCATGATCTGATGTCTGACTCTGCGGAAAACACCCGGCGGGCAATAATTCTGTTAACCGATGGCGTGGACACTTCGAGTCGCCTGAAAATGCATGAGGCAATTGAGCGTGCGCAAAAAGCGGACGTGTTTATTTACGCGATCGGAATCGGGGACAGCTACGAAGGCGGAGTCGAAATGGGCTCGCTAAAGAAGATCGCCGAACTCACTGGCGGCAGGGCTTATTTCCCGCAGAACGAAAGGGAACTCCGCAGCGCCTTCGCGCAAATTCAGCGCGACCTGCGCGAACAATATCTT
>JANLZV010000149.1:0-2168 GCA_031366425.1 Pyrinomonadaceae bacterium
AGGAGCGAACGCCTGAATTACATGTGGCAAGCCGGAATCATAGAGGAAGGTAACGCCCTTGCGACTCACCGAAAAGTCATCAAGGTTGGCTAGCTCAAACTTCAAGTTTTCATGGGCCTGTTGGAGTGTTTCTTTGTCTTGCGGGTCTGCAGCTTTAGCCGTGGCATTATCGTCGGCTATCTCCTTCAACTCACGTTGCAGCTTGCGATCGACAAGGATTGCCAGCGCCGCGAGTTTATCGGACTTGAACGCGTCGGCAGCCTTGACGAGCCGGCCGTCGCGCAGATTTACCAGAAAATGCCTTTCGTGTTCATCCGGATATGCTCCGGACCCGCTTTGGTGGAAAGTAATGTCGAGCAGAGAGTTTCCGTTATGATTCACCACGTAACTGAACTCTTCCAGCCAGGCGTCCTCGCGGTATTCCTTCAATGAGTAATCAAAAATATTTTTGAAATCGAACAGCGCGTGCACGCGACGGAGGACCGCGGCATCGCTCAAGCCGCTCACGACCGGATAAGTAACAACCGCGCGTTTTTTATGCGGGAAGTCGCGTGCGATTTTGCCTGTCCGGACAATCACTAACCGGCGGCGCTGAATGATGGCCCGTTCTTCGCCGAGCGGCCGGGCGTTGGCTGCGGGTGCGAGCGTCGCACCTAAGCCGAGGACTGAAACGAAGGCAAGAATTAGTAGTCGCATTATTTCTTTCGGTGGAGGGATTGCCAAGGTCGAGGAAAAATTAGAACGATGGTTCCTCATATATCCCGTAGACGTCGCGCAGCGCTGAGCATATCTCACCCAGGCTGGCATAGGCTCGGACCGCTTCGATCGTTGCGGGCATCGTGTTTTCCTGCTGCTGTGCCGCCTGCTTCAGTTTTTCGAGCGCATTTGCCACGGCGCCGTCGTCGCGGCGCGATCGCGTTTGCTCGAGCCGTTCGACCTGATGAGCGCGTACCGATTCATCGATTACGAGCGTCGGCACTGGGTTTAATTCATCATCGATCGTGTACTTGTTGACGCCCACGATTACCTGGTCACCACGCTCGACGGCCTTTTGGTATTGATAGGCTGAGTCTTGAATCTCTCTTTGCGGGAAACCGTTTTCGATTGCGTCAACCATTCCGCCCATCGCGTCGATCTTGGCGAAATATTCAAGCGCGCCCGCTTCCATTTTTTCCGTCAGCGCCTCAACAAAATACGAACCGCCCAGGGGATCTATGGTGTTCACTACACCAGTTTCTTCGGCAATGATTTGCTGAGTGCGCAGCGCGATCAAGGCGGCGCGGTCCGTCGGCAGCGAGAGCGCTTCGTCGTAAGCGTCAGTATGCAAACTCTGCGTCCCGCCCAACACTCCCGCCAGCGCTTGAATCGCGACGCGGACAATATTATTCAGCGGCTGCTGCACAGTTAATGAGACTCCAGCTGTCTGGGTATGAAAGCGAAGCTTCAAGGTGCGCTCGTTCGTGGAACCGAAGCGGTCGCGCATTTCTCGCGCCCAGATTCGGCGCGCAGCACGATACTTGGCCACCTCTTCAAAGAAATCGTTGTGCGCGTTGAAGAAGAACGACATGCGTGGCACGAAACTGTCCAAATCGAGTCCGGCCTTGAGGCCCCATTCGACATACTCCAGGCCGTCGCGCAAGGTAAATGCCAGCTCCTGAATCGCAGTCGCGCCCGCTTCGCGGATGTGATATCCACTGACTGATACCGGGTTGTAGCGCGGCACTTGCTTAGTGCAAAATTCAAAGGTATCGATCACCAACTTCATCGCCGGCCTGATTGGATAAATCCATTCTTTTTGGGCGATGTACTCTTTGAGAATATCGTTTTGCAGCGTGCCCGAAATTTTCTTCCAGTCGGCGCCCTGCTTCTCCGCAACCACTAAATACATCGCGAGCAGCACCGAAGCCGGCGCGTTAATAGTCTGCGAAACAGTCACCTGCTCCAGCGGGATTTCGTCGAAGAGCACTTCCATGTCGGCCAAAGACGACACGGCCACGCCACACTTGCCGACTTCGCCTTCAGAGAGAAGAGAATCAGCGTCGTAGCCCATTAGCGTCGGCAGATCATAAGCGACCGACAAACCAGTCTGACCCTGTTTCAGCAAATACTTAAAACGCGCGTTAGTTTCTTCGGGAGTGCTGAAGCCGGCAAACTGGCGCATGGTCCAG
>JANLZV010000202.1:0-3409 GCA_031366425.1 Pyrinomonadaceae bacterium
CTACCAGGCCGCGCCGATCACTGAGCAGGAGAGGACTATGCTGGACTATGTCGCGCAGTTGACGCGCGATGCCACCGGCATAAACCGACAGGATCACGAGCGCTTACGAGCCGTTGGCTTCGATGACCGCGGCATTCTCCAGATCACCCTCATTGCTTCCTGGTTCAACTACATTAACCGCGTCGCCGACGCGCTCGGCGTGGGCAGAGAGTAGATTCAAAAGAGCGTGGGCTTGCCACCGCTTTTACTCGCCGACTTTTGTTGTTCGCGTGCAACACGCAGAAACGCGCGCGCCGCGTGCGAGAGGGTCGCGCCCCTCCGATACACCAGGTAAAGCTTGCGTTCCAACTTCATTTCGCGGACCGCGAGCGCCGCAACCTGACCGCGCGCGATCTCCGCCTGCGCCGTCAAGCGCGGCACCAGCGCCACACCCATCCCGCCTTCGACGAACCGCTTGATTGCTTCGAGCGTTGGCATCTCAAGCGAGATGTTCAGCGGTGTGCGATATTTTTCGAAAGTCCGCACCACGCGTTCTCGATAAGGGGAGGAAACGTTGTGCGCGACAAACGACTCCGCGCCTAACTCGCGAACCGAAACAACTTTCTTCTCCGCCAGTGGATGATTCATCGGCACAATGAGCGCTAGTTCGTCTGTTAACACGGCCACCGAAGTGACGGCCGTGTCGTTTGGCTTGAAGGAAACAATTCCAATCTCAGTTTCGCGCGCGAGTAGCTCTGACGAAATGCGACTGGCGAGACTTCGCTTCACTTCAACCTTGATATGCGGATGGCGCGCGCGAAATACGGGCAGCAGCGGCAGCAGGTACATCACCGTATATTCATTGGCGCTTAGGCTGAGCTTGCCGCGATGCAGTCCCTTCAATTCCTTGATGGCCGCGTGGGCGCCGTGACGCAGGTTTACCATCTGCTGCGCCAGCCCAAAGAGAACCCGGCCGGCGGCAGTCATGGTTCCGTCTTTCGACGAACGATCGAAAAGCGGTTCACCGATTTCTGTTTCCAGGCGGCGAATCGCCTGGCTGATTGCCGGCTGCGTGCGATGAAGTCTTTCGGCCGCACGCGAAAAGCTCTTCTCCTGCGCGACGGCGATCAGTACCTCGAGCTGGTTGATGTCCATTTCAAAAGCTCCCTTGGTAACGCAAACTGTTATGTTGCCTACGATCCTCCCACTCAAGCCACACGCCAGACGCAAACTAACAGTTTGCGTTACGGCGGCTCAACTTATCGGCGTGCCTGGTTGAAGTTATCTTATCATCGAAAGTTATGTTCTCATAGATATTATAACTTTGACTATTTGAAGAGCCGTCCCTAAGATCCAGCCTCTTGCGGAAGGAGGCCCGAGAATGACTGGAGAAAGAGTTGCAGTTTTCGACACCACGCTGCGTGACGGCGAGCAATCGCCCGGCTGCTCAATGAATCTGGCCGAAAAGGTGCGCATGGCGAGGCAACTGGAAGAACTCGGTGTTGACGTTATCGAGGCCGGCTTTCCCATTGCTTCGGATGGCGACTTCGCGGCCGTGCGAGCGGTGGCAGCGGAATGCCGGAACGTTACCGTGGCGGCACTTTGTCGCACCTCGGAACAAGACGTGTTGCGCGCGGCTGAGGCGTTGGAGCATGCCGCCCATCCGCGTATCCACACGTTCGTGGCCACGTCCGATTTGCACCTCGAGTACAAGCTGAAGAAGAGCCGCGCGGAAGTGATCGAGATGACACGGCAGGCTGTCGCTCTTGCGCGCGAGTGTGCTGAAGACGTTGAGTTCTCTGCCGAGGATGCGACGCGCAGCGACGTCGATTACTTGTGTGAAGTTCTAGCCACCGCCGTAGACGCCGGCGCCACGGTCATCAACGTTCCCGATACAGTTGGTTACACGATGCCGACGGAGTTTATCAATCTGGTGCGCAGAGTGCGCGAGCAGGTAGTTGGCGATCGCAACGACATCACGATCAGCGTGCACTGCCATGACGACCTCGGATTAGCGGTAGCAAACAGTCTCGCAGCGATTGAGGCAGGCGCGCGCCAGGTTGAATGCACGATCAACGGCATCGGTGAACGCGCCGGCAATGCATCGCTCGAAGAGATCGTGATGGCGATGAAGGTGCGGGCTGATCGCCTGCCTTTCGAAACGGGGGTGCAGACGCAACAACTCTATCCCACCAGCCAACTGCTTTCGTCGATCATCAGTTGCGCCGTGCAGCCGAACAAAGCGATCGTGGGCCGCAACGCGTTCGCGCATGAAGCTGGGATTCATCAGCATGGCGTGATTAGCAATCCGCTCTGCTATGAAATCATGACGCCGGAATCGGTGGGTGTGCCGGCGAACAACCTCGTATTGGGCAAACACTCCGGGCGCCACGCGCTGGCCCTGCGTTACGAGAACCTGGGCTATGCAATGCAACCTGATGAACTGGACGCGATTTACCAGCGATTCACCACGCTCGCGGATCGTAAGAAGCGCATTTACGATCAAGACTTGATTGCTCTTCTCCAAACCGCATCGCTGGCCGGCGACAGAATTGCGACTGAAGGCGCCACTACCTGGGCGCGGGCATCGTCGGCTGCATGAAGCGATAGTGAAGCCGCGTATCAAATTCTCTGGAGGGACAGGCAGGAATGCCTGTCCTACTATGAATGAAACTACAAATCACGGTACTTGAAGGCGATGGTGTTGGCCCGGAAGTAACACGCGAGGCAGTTCGTGTCTTACGCGCAGTTGCCGCGCTTCACGGTCATGAGTTTACTTTTGATCACAAACTGATCGGCGGCGACGCAATCAGTCAGGCGGGCTCACCACTGCCCAGAGCTACGCTTGACGCATGTTTGGCGGGCGACGCCGTGTTGCTTGGGGCAGTAGGCGCGCCTGAATTTGATTCGCTAAAGCCGGCCGACCGACCAGAAGCAGGACTCCTACTGCTGCGGCGTGCTCTCGGCGGTTTTGCGAATTTGCGCCCGGCAATCTCGTATAAGGCAATCGCCGCAGCGTCTCCCCTACGCCCCGAGATTGCCGCGGGCGCAAATATTCTGATCGTCCGCGAGTTATTGGGCGGACTCTACTTTGGCGAACCGCGCGGCGCATCGGGTAACAACGGCGACTCGGTTGCGGTCAATACCATGACTTATTCAGTCCCGGAGATTGAAAGGGTCGCACGCGTCGCTTTCGAAGCTGCGATGAAGCGGGGACGGAAAGTTACTTCAGTCGACAAGGCAAACGTGCTGGAGACTTCCCAGCTTTGGCGCAGCACTGTCACCCGTGTAGCGCTCGAATTTCCTGAGGTTGCGCTCAATCATTTGTACGTGGACGCCTGCGCGATGCACTTGATAACGAATCCGCGGCGCTTTGATGTCTTGCTGACTGAAAATCTCTTTGGCGATATTCTTTCAGACGAGGCGGCCG
>JANLZV010000277.1:0-2626 GCA_031366425.1 Pyrinomonadaceae bacterium
CACGGCCCTAACCAGTTCACCGATAGGATCCTGCCGCGCCAGGTCCTCGCAGATTAGCGGACAAATGGTCAACCAGTCGTCGAGCACCACAAAATACAGATCGCGACTTCCGATCGAAATGTGTTCCCACCAGCTTGACGCGACGTCGAGACAACTGCCGAGGCCGTATTGGACGATCTGCCGCTTATCGAGTTTCCAGCGATGGTGTTTGTCCTGCCGGTGCGAAAGGGGACGGCCGGTAAAAGGTATGTCGAACTGCAGATAGTTCTGCGCCGCTCCAGCGGCACTCTTCGGCGTGTCTCGCACGCCGCAAATCAGAAAGATTCCCTCCGTCATCAGCGCGCCGCTAATGCGCTCATACTGTCGCGGAGTTAATGCCAATTCCGGGAAGACTACTCCGTCGATTTTCGTAACTACTTTTCGAGCGTTCTCAAGGAGCTGTTTCAGTCGGCGGTACAGTGGATCATCAGGCACGAGTCCAGTTAGGCCGGAGCGGTGGCTCTCTGGTGGCGGATTGTATTCGAAGAACCCAAACCCGTCGGCCATATCCCGCAACTCCGAACGCGAGGACGGCACGCTTTCAAAATGCGCCGGCGCAACGTTGAGCGGCCATGGCGCCAGCAGTAAATTCAGGCAGTGGCGTTTCTCTTCGGAGATGCACTCCGCCCATTTTGCTTTAACGTCGCCAGCCGGGCATAGCGCCAGATTGTGAGTGAGAGAACGAATCGTGATCCCGCTCTGAGGAGTGTGGAGCTTCGGCAAGACTCTCAGCGTTGAATGACTAACTTGCTTACAAAGTGTCGACACTTTGAGAGTCAAAGTCGACTCCAACAAGCGCTTGGAGGCTTCTTTTAACAGCGGCAAGCTGCCGGATCTCAATAGCGTACAACCGACTCCAGCGCATGCTTCATCCGCGGCGGCAGACATTTGCAACAAGCTGCTGCAAAGCTCGCCATCGTCGCAGATTTCGAAGATTGGCGTGGTCTTTCTGCTCACGAGTGTTTGATGCCACTGTTGGACTTCGAGCGGCGGGGCATTCGGATTATTTTTCCAGTTCAGTCCGAGCTTCTTGATGGACTTGACCCACGTTTTCAGGTCGGGGGATCTTTGCCAGCCTGACACCGCATGGGAATAGGCCCCGGACTTCAGCAAGATTCCCGCAGCAAGGGCGAAGACGTCCGGCGGCCAGACAAGCAATTGCGGCTGGTCCCAAACATTTGGCGCGATGTAGTTGGCAAACTGTTCGACGGTCAATTCAGACGGAGCGTCGAGGGAGGACGAATTGGGGGTCATGTCAATTACCTCAGTGGCAAGGATTAGAACTGTGAGATCGGCGGCGAGTTTAACATAAGCTCCACGTATCCATACCAGATTTTTCAACCTCCAGTTGGCGGCCAGATCTCCTGCGTGGTTGAGCCTTTGGCTGACGTCCGCGAAAGCGAATCTTCTTCCACGTCTAACTCAAATCCAAAATCGAGCTTCTATTCGATCATTCGATCCGATATATTCTTCGCGCTCGTTCCACGCATCGAATTCTTGCCGAGGAGTTTTCAGTTATGGATCCCGTTACTTCAGTGCTTGCGTTCCTCTTTTTTGGTTTCCTGGCAATCGTGTTGCTGGTAATCGCGGCGAAAACCATCAGGATCGTTCCGCAGGCGACCGTGATGTTGGTTGAGCGGTTGGGCCGGTTTGATAAGGTCGCCAATAGCGGTCTAAACATCCTCGTGCCCTTTCTGGATCGTCCCCGCGCAGTCTATTGGACCAACACGCGGCCGGGCGTTACGTCAATCGACCTGCGCGAGCAATACATCGACCTGCCGCCGCAACCCGTGATCACGCGCGACAACGTGACGATTCATGTGGACTCGGTGGTCTATTGGCAAATCACTGATCCGGTCAAAGCCGTCTATGAGATGAATGATTTGGTCGGCGGCATTGTGCAGCTGACGATCACCGGCATGCGCGCGGTAATGGGCGACATGGATCTGGACCACACGCTTTCGCAGCGTGATCAAATTAATTCCAAGTTGCGTTTGATTCTTGACGAAGCCACTGACAAGTGGGGCGTGAAGGTGACGCGCGTTGACGTTAAGAATATCAACCCGCCGGAAGACGTGCGGATCACCATGGAGAAACAGATGACTTCGGAGCGCAATCGCCGCGCGCTCGTAATTCAAGCAGAGGGAGATCGGCAGGCAGCGATCACGCGCGCCGAGGGTGAAAAGCAGGCGGCGGTAACACGCGCGGAAGGCGAAAAGCAGTCAGCAATTTTGCAAGCTGAAGGTGCCGCGCAGGCGAGGTTGCGGAATGCGGAAGCCGAGTCGGAAGCGATTAGCCGCATTGCTCAGGCAATTCCTGGTGGCGACCCGGGCCAGTATCTGATTACGACCCGCTATATTGACAGCCTCCGGGACATGACCCGCACTAATAATTCGAAGGTCATCTTCATGCCGGTCGAGACGTCAGCCATGCTTTCAAGCGTGGGCGCACTTAAGGAAGTGCTGTCGCAAACTGGTGAGCCGAGCGGCGAAAGTCCGACACCGCCCAGACCGCGCGAGTTAGGGCGATAACTTGGAAGCGCTCCCAGCGTGCATCTTCAGAGTCTAGGTTCGAGGGTCAGGGTTTC
>JANLZV010000278.1:0-1577 GCA_031366425.1 Pyrinomonadaceae bacterium
TTCTCAGCCCAGGCCTTCGCCGACACGAACGAAACCCTGTCATACACCAGCACGATTGTTCCAATTGGCAGCAGCTTGCTGATTTCCCGCGCAGCAAACATAGGTATTCGTATACAGCCATGACTTGCCGGTTGATTCGGAACGCTCTGATAGCCGTGTATAGCCACTCCGCCGCTGATGTAATTTGAGTAATACATCGTTCCCAGCCGCCCTTCGTCCCAACCAGCGACCTTGTCATAAACAACAAACCGCCCGCGAGGCGTGTAGGCCACGCTGTTCTCGCCATCTTGTTTAAATGGTTTGCCACTGCCGGTGGAGACGGGAAGAACTCTGACTCGACCCGCCTTGTCGATCAGTAGCAGCACCTGGCGATCGACATCCACTTCAACGTGGCTGTACCCAGCGTCCCGGGCTTTCGGGGTGGAGCTGCTGCGGATGGCCTCGAGCTCATAGAGCGTGAGCTGGCTGGTTATAGGCCGCCCCTCCCATTTCTGAAAGGCGATTAATGCCGACTGCGAGGCGATATCAAGTCGTCCATCAACCGCTCCCATCCAGTAACCTAAATCCGCAAGCCGGCGTTCAGCCTCTCTCATCTGTGCCCGCGTCAGAGTTGCGCGCTGTTTACCTTGCGGGGGCGCGCCCGCGATTGACGGAGTTGAGACCAAAAGCAAACAGATGGTAAGAACAAATTTCATGCGCACCTTCCCGATAGTTTATTTAACCTGTGCCGTTCGCGGCTCATGTCTTTCGTCCTTGATTGCTGCAGGGAAAAATGGAAAGACCAGTCTTGGGGAGAGTTCATCGCCGTGGAAACGTTGGTCCATCAAAATATGTCGTCCAACGTCTGCTCGTCAAATACCCACGCTTCCTTGCCGGTACCAGCGTCGGCCATCTCGCAACCGGGTCACTCCCGGTTCTGCAATGGCGATGTTAAGCTAATGCCGGTTTCGGCACAAAATGGACTTTAGTAACTACTTCAGAGCTTCTTCCTACGCCATGATCGCGTTTGCGACCTTCGCCCTCGTCCTGGCTGGTGGGCTGCATCTCGCCCTCGCGAGCATCTTCGCCATGGTGCTCGTAGGCGCCTGGAACCTTGAAGACACTAAGTGGCAACTGTCGGAACGCACCGGTCTGGTGATTGTGCTGCTATCCGTTCCGTTATTTCTGCTCGATTGGAACTACCAAAAGGCGGTGGGCGAACCTGTCGGACGTCTCGGCGTCACTGCGCTCGCGCATTTGATTGTCTTTCTGTCGGCCGTCAAACTGGTTCAGCTCAAAAAAGACCGCGACTGGGTGTTTCTCTATCTGATCTCGTTTTTCGAAGTGTTGCTGGCCGCTGGTTTAAGCTTCAGTCCCGTTTTCCTGGTCACTCTCACGCTCTATCTGCTTTGCAGCCTTTCGACGATCATTGCCTTTGAGATCCAGAAATCCCGACGCATTCTGAAGACGGCTGAGACGCGGCTGCTGGTGGCGCCTGATTCGCGCCGCTTCAAAAAGTCTGCGCACCGACGGCGTGACGCACGCAATTCGGGGGAAGCGAATCGCCTTCCGATCGTTGCCCTGTTGCTGTTGGTCTG